>DTYD01000156.1 GCA_012962055.1 Hadesarchaea archaeon | reverse complement strand
TAAAAATTTTATTTTTGATATATGTGGATGTAAAGCAACTTGGACTCCCGAGAACTTCATCAAGAAAAGCATAAAGCAAATAAGGGAAGAGACTGGTGGAGGAAGGTGCATAATCGGTCTCAGTGGGGGGGTGGATTCAAGCACTGCCGCAGTACTTGCAGCTAAAGCAGTAGGAAAAAATCTGACGGCAGTTTTTGTTGACCATGGATTCATGCGGAAAGGTGAACCTGAGATCATCGAGAGAACATTTTCAAAGTTCGATTTGAATTTTATTTCTTTAGACGAACGGGAGAGATTTCTAAGACGACTTAAAGGTGTGGTGAATCCTGAGATCAAAAGGGAGATAATTGGAGAGAAATTCATCCGCGCGTTTGAACGGATTGCGAGGAAAGTTAGGGCAGATTATTTGATACAGGGGACGATTTATCCTGACAGAATTGAATCCGGGGTCAGAAAGCACTCTGAAAAAATAAAGACCCATCACAATGTGGGCGGTATCCCATCGAAAGTTTGTTTCAAGGGGATAGTGGAACCTCTCAAGGATCTTTATAAGGACGAAGTACGCAGGGTCGCGGAAACACTTGGTATCCCTAAGAAAATAGTCAGAAGACAGCCCTTTCCGGGCCCGGGTCTTGCTATAAGGATAACCGGCGAGGTGACGGAGGAGAAGTTGAGGATTCTCAAACACGCGGACGAAATAGTCAGGATAGAACTTGAGAAAAGTGATTTGCGGGGGCAGTTGTGGCAATATTTTGCACTGCTGTTGGAAACTAAATCCACAGGAGTGAAAGGCGATTCTAGAGTATATGGATACACGGTGGCCATCAGGGCTGTAGAGAGCACAGATGGAATGACCGCCAGCTACTCCAAGTTACCCCACACGCTCCTCGAGAGAATCTCAACGCGTATAACTAACGAGATACCTGAGGTTAACCGAGTTGTTTATGATGTGACTCATAAACCTCCGGCCACGATAGAGTGGGAGTAAAAGGAAACTTCAGTTTTTATAGGATAAAAGGCATTTTTAATTGTATGCCTGCCCCTACTAGGATGACTATAGCGTTGGATGAAGAAAGCGAGAGGATACTAAAAATGTTGACCTCTGAGACTAGGTTATCTCAAAGCGCGTTGGTTCGAGCCGCTCTAAAATTTTTCTCACAACATAAGGGGTCAACTGGCGATTTGGAAAAGATGAAGTTGTGGTCGGACTTGCTTCACACGGGTGAACATATAATCCTAGACATCGATCATTGGTTGCTTTTTTTGAGATATATAGAGGCGTCTAGCAAAAAAGATCAATTTTATGAAGAAGGAAAAAATGTGGCCAAGTCTCATGCTGAGCAGCTGGTCAAGACTACGCCCACACCCCAAGAATACCTAAAGAGGTTAGAAGCGTGTAATTTCTACAAGCTCAAGACGGATTCAGAAGGCGAGTATACTTTGGTCCTCAGTTCTAGGTTGAGCAAGAGGTTCGTCAAAGAACTTATATCTGAAACATTGTCCGAAATGGGATTCGACGTGTTAATAAGAGAGGACATAGCAAAACTCAGGGTGAGAATCAATAGATGAAAAATTAATCGTCGTTACACAAAAGTCTTTTTGAATAATAAGACGATTAATAAGTAGGTGTTCGAATGGAAGAACTACCCGTTTACCTCGAGGAAGAGGAAGAAGAGGAAGAGGATTGGGAGACGAACCTGCGGTACGAAGTAATAGAATTTATCCTCAGACGCCACGGTTTACTCAGCGCCCATGACATAGCCCGCGTTTTGGGATGGAAAGTCGTACAAGTCAACCGTGTCTTGAAAACTCTGGAAAGCGCTGGACGTGTGAAACGCACAAGGCTCGGTAGAACAAATGTCTGGACACACATAGAGGAACACCAGCGGAACTTGATGTACTACTAAACGGCACCTTCGATTTTTTATTGCGGCAATGAAATGCTTTTAGCGTGATTGGGTGGTCCAGATGATCGACATAGGTAAAAAATTCTCAGTTCCGAGGATGGCAAGGGCCAGCGGTTTTATACGGTTGAAATCGGAGACGTTAAAAAAAATCAAGGCGAGACGGGTTCCAAAAGGCGATGTGTTTTCCGTCGCCCAGACTGCAGCGGTTATGGCGGTAAAGCGTACCCCAGAACTAATACCTCTTACTCACCCAATTTCAATCACCAGCGCCGATGTGAGGTTCAAGATGGAGCAAAACGGTATCAAAGTGACAGTCGAGGTCAAGAGCATTGAAAAAACCGGTGTTGAAATGGAAGCGCTAGTCGGAGTGGTTGGTGCGTTATTAACGATATGGGACATGGTGAAGGGTCTGGAAAAAAATAAATTCGGTCAATACCCAACAACGTTAATCGAAGACATACACATCTTGAGGAAGGTGAAAGGTTGAGCTTTGCAGAGCATCGCAAAGTGCCGAAGCGTTTGGTGGTGGCCGTACTCGTGGTGAGTGATAAACGTGCAGCCGCCGCGCGAGAAGGTCGTGATGAAGACCTATCGGGTAAAATATTTGAAGAAAGAATCCGCGAGATTGGACACATGGCAATCAGAAAAATAGTACCTGATGACCCCAAGAAAATCCGAGGGGCGGTGAGACGTTTCATCGCTGATAAAAAAATTGACGCCGTGATAACCACGGGCGGCACTGGAATAGCAAAGCGTGATGTCACTATCGAAACCGTTCGACCAATGTTTGAAAAAGAACTTCCAGGTTTCGGAGAGATTCTGCGGCGGATGGGTTATGAAAAAGTTGGGACTCCGGCGCTACTGACAAGAGCCGCCGCCGGAATCGTAAAACGAAAACCAGTCTTTTGTCTTCCAGGGGCTCCAAATGCCGTAGAAGCGGCTGCCGGACTCATCCTGCCAGAGCTCGGGCACGTCGTTAAACATGCGCGTGAATAAAATGTCCGTCCGAATGCGTGGTTTTTTTGAGCGCATCAGGTTGAGTGATGCGTTGAAAATAATTCTTTCCCAAGTCAAACAATTAGGGGCAGAGCTTGTACCATTTCCCCGCTCTTTAGACCGCGTCCTTGCTGAAAATGTTGTATCAAGGGTTGATATTCCGCCTTTTGATCGCTCGGCAGTGGATGGATATGCGGTCAGGTCCTACGACACTTTCGGAGCTAGCCAAACCAGCCCGAAAGAGTTATGTGTAGTATGTGCTGGAAAAACAGGCACCGAATCGGGGCTTCGCGTTCACAAAAAACAGGCGGTCAAACTAATGACGGGAGCACCAATGCCAGAAGGGGCCGACGCCGTTCTAATGGTAGAACATGCTAAAACAAAGAAAGATAACATAGCCGTGCTGACATCGCTCACCCCGGGAAAAAATGTTTCTATCCAAGGGGAGGACGTTCGTAAAGGGGAAGTAGTGTTGAAACGTTGTCACCGAATCAGACCTCAAGACGTGGGCATGCTAGCGTCAATCGGTCACCTTAAAGTTAGAGTTTTTCGCAGACCAAGTGTAGCTATCATGGCGACCGGTTCGGAGCTGAGACCTCCCGGAACACGGCTGAAACCAGCTCAGATTACAGACATCAACAGTTATTCCTTGGCTGCAGGGGTGGCGAGCTGTGGGGGGGTAGCTGATAGGCTGGGGATCGTTCCAGACGATCCAATAGCGATGCGTCAAGCGCTTCAGAAAACGCTGAGATACGATGTGGTCCTAATTTCGGGTGGAAGCGCGGTGGGTGAGCATGACATGGCTCCAGATATGGTTTCCGAACTTGGAAAGCTGATATTCCATGGTGTTGCCATGCGTCCTGGAGGGCCGACCGCGTTTGGTGTTATAAAGGAGAAACCAATTTTCTGTCTTGCTGGATTTCCCGTTGCTTCGTTGGTAGCGTTCGATATGCTCGTCAGGCCTGCACTTCGGGCGATGCAGGGGTTACCGGCAGATTGGAGTTCTCTAAAGGTGAAAGCGAAACTTACGCGCAAAATCGCTTCGAGTCTGGGATGCGCAGAAGTTGTGCGAGTACGTGTTTGGGACGATTCGGGTGAGCTTCTGGCCGAGCCGATTCGAGTAACAGGTTCCGGCATCTTGAGTTCAATGACGCGCGCGGATGGCTTTGTGGTTGTGCCAGAAAATGTGGAAGGTTTTGATAAAGATCAAGATGTTGAAGTAAAGCTGTACGGCTAAAACTTATACTACCGGTTTAAGTTCTGGGTCGGATTGAAACACAAAACCAGGCGTTTCGTCTTTTTCCCACCAAGGGTTCATCTCGTAAAAAATAACATAGCTTTCAAATGTTATCCGCCAAGCGGGGTATGTGGACACGTTTGTGGTTACTGCAGCTGCTTCGATTGAGGCATTTACAGGCACTACTACAGCTATGTTGTTGCTTTTCCTTTGCCAAGTTCGTGAACGTAGATGATCAAGAGCATCTTGTGGGGAATAGATCCAACCGCTACGATATGCGTTATCTGGGGATGGGCAAGGCATTGGGCTATCGATACTCTCGCCGTTTTCCACATGCTCCACGATCCATGCTCTTTCTACCATACCGACGTTCATATCGTTATCGTTGCCAGTGACGCGCAACACTACGAAAGGTGACCCCCCAGATATAATTTGGACCAGAAGAGAGTTGACGTTTTCCCATTTGTAAGCTGAAACATCGATATCTGTCTCATCGGCATGAAGCTCGCGAGCTTCAAAGTAAGCAGCACCTATTGCAGTAGCTTCACGCGGATTGTTCTTCGCGAAATCATAAAACTCCGGCGGCTCACCGGCCGGTGTGGGGAGGATATTTTCAACTGGAGCCTTGATCGGCGCTGCGCTAACCACTATCGTGTCATCATTACGCATGAAATACATCTGACCACCAGGTGAGAAATCTCCGTTCTCTACCGCAACGGCCGTATTTACAACGGCGCTGTACTCGCTCCCACCCCTCCTACCACCTATAATTTTGACCACAAAAACGCTATTTTCTTGAATTTCTATTTCGTACTGGCTACCGCCAAGGTCCCAAGGAAGGGAGAGTATCGGCTGTCCGCCGGAGAGGGAGGTGAACGCAGCCTGTGCAAGGTTGTTTGCGAGAGCGCCCGCTTGTTCATCTACTTGCAGATCCAGTTGTTGGCTGTAAATGGCAATAAATATAAAAGCCATGAGAAATGCGAGGATAACTCCAAAGAACACTATCATTGGCAACGAGGATGTGGCTTTACTGTCCATCACGTATCGCCTCCATCTTCACAATGCAATCACATCAACCCAGTTTTCTGTTCGAACCATCTTGAGATTCAGATCCTGGCTGCTGAAGGTTGGACCACTCACAGGAACACCTACTTGAAAGTTCTCTGACCACTCTCCTATCGTGATGATGACCGCATTGTCCCCAAAGCGCAGTTCGCAGTTCGACGGCACGGTAATATCAAAATGCTCATTGAGTCTATAAATTTCTTCTAAAATAGCATATCGTTCCGGTGTTTTTCTGTATTTATTTTCTTCGCAACCTAAGCCCATATCATACAGTGCACCAAGATTGAACTGTGCAGAGGCATTTCCAGCCATAGCTGCTTTTTTGAAGAGTACATAGGCTTTCTTATAGTCCTGTTCTACCCCTCGCCCTTCTTTGAACATGGCAGCAAGGTTGTTGAATGCATCAATATTACCTCTCTTGGCTGCCTCTTCATACCAGAAAGCTGCTTCCGAAGAATTCTGCTCACACCCCTCACCATTTTCAAGCATAAGTGCTACTTCAAACTGTGCCAAGGGGACTTCTCTGGTTGCAGCTTCAAGGTAGTAGTCAAACGCTTTTTTTGTGTCTGCTTCAACTCCAAAACCTCTAAAGTATAAAAAACCAAGATAGTAATAACTTACAGGTTCTTTCTGTTTCTCAAGCTCTGCATAAAGTGCAAAGGCTTTGTCATATTCTTTTGCCAACAGGGCATTATATGCTTCTTGTATCATTATGATTGAAACCCTTCAAGTTCTGTACTTACTTTAGTCATCTTATTTTCTGCATCTTCAAGTGCTTGTTTATTTTC
>DTYD01000155.1 GCA_012962055.1 Hadesarchaea archaeon | reverse complement strand
GGGGCTTCTCCGACTAGCATTGCCTTCGCATCTGCAGGTCCAGAACCAAATACGACATTTGTCCGGGTTTTGTGTAACCCGCATCGCTTGCAGACTTCCGCTTCTGCTCCTAGCCGGCGCAATTTTTTCTCTTTCTCCGGACACATGTGGGGTTCCTTATTCTTCTGTAGAGTTCATCTGTGGCGATCCACGCCACGAACGCTCGACCTGCGGTTTTAGCTTCTCATGAACGCGCTTGAGCAGGACGAGGTCTTCCTTGCAGTGATCCACGATGAGCTTCCGCGCCTCCATGTCACCGCGCTCGACCAGCTTGAACAGCGTTAAAACGTCGCCCCCGTGAAAATTGGTGAACATGCTAATTCCGAGAAACCGCGCGACCGAACTCAGCCTGTAGCTGGACAGCAGAAGGTGCGCGCGGGACCACTCACACAGATCGAGCATTTTGACCCGGGTGAGTTTTGTGAAGTCTACGTGGTGGACGAGGGCCCGGGTTAACAGGAAGGGGATATCAAAGCCAGACCCGTACCAGGTGACGAGCAGCTCGCAATCCTTCAATTTTTCCAGAAGCCACCCCAGCGCCTTCCGTTCTTCCTCAGGTGTTCCCGCGAAGCGGACCTCCGGCTTTTCGTCGGCCAGCACACCGATCGCCACGACCATCCCCTCATCCGCTTTCTTGCCCGAGGTCTCGATGTCCAGGTACGCCACAACCATCCTATTCACCCATGACAAATATTACGAGTCTCCTGGTCCTAGGTCCATCCTCCTCTATCACCAGAAAGTTCTGCCATGTCCCCCTCACCACCCTGCCCTCGACGATCGGAAGCACCCTGGAAGACCCGATGAAGGCTGATTTCAGGTGGGCGTGGGCGTTGTCGTCGATGCGGTCGTGGTGATAGCCGCCGCGCATCGGTGCGAAGTCCTCGAGTTTGTCCAGGAGGTCCTGCATCAAGCCGCTTTCGACTTCGTTCAGGACGAGGGCTGCGGTCGCGTGGGGCAGCTGGACCAAGAGTATCCCGTTCTCAATGCCAGAATCCCTGACCGCTGCAAGTACCTCACCCGTGATATCCAGAACCTCACGATGCCTCTTGGTCGAAAAAGTGAGTTCCTTTGACCATATGCGCATCCGACCACAAACTTTCTTAGAACTCCACATATTTTAATCTGAACTGAATAAGGAAATGATAACATGAGGGTCCTTGTAACGGGTGGAGCGGGGTTTATTGGTTCACACGTGACCGACGTGCTCGCGGCCAGAGGGTACGCCGTCACGGTGCTCAACAAATCGACAGACAAGAACAACCTCAGAGAGCACCTTAACAACCCAAACTTCCGCTTCATCGAAGGAGACATTCGAGATACAAAAGCTATCCAAAGGTCCCTGGCTGGAGTTAAGGCTGTGATACATGAGGCAGCGCTGGCCAGCGTGCCCCAGTCCATCAGGGAGCCGGAGCTGTTTCATGCTGTCAATGTCGGGGGAACCCTATCACTGCTCAGGGCTAGTTTAGAAACTGGAGTCAAACGATTCGTGCTCGCCTCGACCAGCGCAGTCTACGGAGACCCAAACCGGTTACCCACAACCGAAGAAGCGCCTCCAAGTCCACTTTCTCCGTACGCGCGGACAAAGCTCCTCGCCGAAAACCATTGCCGAGAGTTCAACCTCAAAGGGCTGTCCACTGTCTGCCTACGATATTTTAACGTTTATGGTCCCCGGCAGTCACACGGGGAACACGGTGGCATCATGACGAAATTTATCGGGTGCGTCAGGGAGGGTCAGCCACCGATCATTTACGGTGATGGGGAACAGGGGCGCGACTTCGTTTACGTGGGAGATGTCGCCGAAGCCACTGTGCTGGCGCTGGAAAAGAGCGGGGCAGCAGGGGAAACCATAAATGTGGGCACTGGGGAGATGACGACCATAAACGAACTCTGGGGGCTGTTCACCAGACTAACCGGAAAAACTCACCTAAAACCGGTCTACGAGCCCGCGCGCCCCGGTGAAGTTTACCGCAGCCAGGCAGACACCTCAAAAGCGAGGAAACTCCTGGGTTTCGAGCCGAGTGTCACGCTTGAGGAAGGTGTGAAAAGATTATTGGAGGGTGTGGGGCTGATCCGGTGAAGGTCTGGATTGTGATGCCCGCGTACAAGGAGGAACGCTCGATAGGGGGTGTGATCGATGCTTTGCACGAGGAAGGATGGAAAAACATAATTGTGGTGGACGACGGATCACGCGACAGAACAGGAGAAATAGCTCGCGAGAAAGGTGCTGTAGTTGTAACCCATCCTCGAAACATGGGGCTGGGAGCGGCACTGCGCACAGGTCTAAAAATGGCTTTAGAGGAGGGTGCCAACTGTGCCGTCACCTTCGACGCTGATGGGCAGCACGACCCCAAAGCCGTGCGGACGATGGTGGACTCGTTGAAAGATGCTGATTTGGCTGTGGGACAGAGATATTTCGTGAACGCTCCATTTCATAAGCGTTTTGGGAATTTCTGGCTAAATTTTATCACGCGAATGCTCGGTGGTATACTCACTGACTCGCAATCGGGTATGCGCGCTTTTAACCGTCGTGCGCTCGAGACCATCCAGATCAAAAGTAATAGATACGAAGTTTCATCCGAAATAATTGTTCAGGCTAGGCGAAAAGGGCTCAGGATAAAGGAAGTTCTTGTTCGCTGTTTCTTTACCCATTACTCAAAAGCAAGGGGGACGACCATAGCAAGCGGAATAAGAATCTTTATAGGTTTAGTGAAGCTGAGGCTGGGTGAGCTTTAAAGAGAATTGGGGCACAATGATGAAAAAAACTCTTGGTTC
>DTYD01000154.1 GCA_012962055.1 Hadesarchaea archaeon | reverse complement strand
CTCTGCTTCTCTACATGGAGTCTGAGGAAACTCAGGGTCTACCTGATAAAGAAGCGAGTGGTGCCTGGCATAAGTCACACCCAGATAATGCGGGTGTTGAAGTCGAGGGGCTTGGAGTTCAGAAAGTCCAAACTCCGTCTGATTTCAGAAGATCCCAAATACGGGGTCAAAAAGGCGAGAATTCAACGTTTGCTGAAAAAGCCGAACTGCAGGGTTCTCTTCGAGGATGAGAAGAGAATAGTCACCAAAAGATACCCTGGCTACGAGTAGTGTTTCCAAGCGGGAGTGGTGAAAAAGAACCAGAAGATAAAGGGCAAGAAAGTCATGTTTGCCGCATTGGACCTCCATGAGCACAAGACCTACAGAAAGTACCTACCGGATATGTCGAAGGAAAACTTCTACAACTTCCTGAAATTCCTCCGCGGCAAGTTCGAGGAGGATGTTTACATCATACTCGATAATCACCCGACTCATAGGTCTAGGAAAGCAAAGCAGATATTTGAAGACGGGAGAAGACTGAAGTCACAGTGGCTTCCAACCCATGCCCCAGAGCTGAACGCAGTGGATAGCGTGTTTTCACGCATCCAAAGAAAAATTTTGAACAACAGACATTTCACATCCATAGAAGGAGTTGAAAAGGCCATCGACAGATGGATAAGAAGGTTCAATGTAATGAAATAGCAATCATGTTATAACTTTGATATAGTAATTTGTTACACAACGCTTAACTTTATACCTAAGTTTCTACGCTACGATTGACATTGGGATATGGAGTGGTTCAAAAGATATTTTTACTATTCCATTTTCATTGCCATCAGCAACCGAACAAAAAACTGGGACTGCGAATATATCTTATACAATTCGCCCCCCAATCCCGCCCGAGGTTAGCTTTACGACACTAACTAACAACGCTACTGTTAGTGGAACAAAAGCTATCAGCGCTAATGCAACGGATGATAAAAGTGTTAATAGAGTTGAGTTCTACATCGACGGGGTGAAAAAGCACACGGATTACGGTGCACCTTACACTTGGTCATGGGACACTACGAGCTACTCTGAGGGTACTCACACGGTCAAAGTGGTGGCCTATGACGGTGATGGAAAATCTAGCTATCAGCAATATTCCGTGAATGTTAATAATCTAGGCTCCAGTTCTCCAGGGATCTCTGAAGGAGAGGGTGAAGACGCAGCGCCCAACGAGGGAAGATTGATCATTTATGTAGTGGTGGGTGTGGTCATTGTCATAGTCGTGGTGTTAGTATCTATTTTCAAGATTTCTAGAGGAAAGCCGGAGGAAGCGAGGGGCTAGTTTTAGTCTCACGGTTTTAAGCCCGAAAAGATTTATCTTCTCCACCACTTCTCTTTTCCTCTTACGAAAAATGCGAAGCCAACCGCCCAAAGTAGCGCGATCACAACCATTAAAATTATCCCAACATCTGAAAACGGATTTTCTATGAATAGAAACATGAGGCCAAAGATAGCGAAGCCAACCATTATGAGTATTGCTGCTTTTGTGAAGTCTCCCATCTTCTTCCCTCTTCATTCAATTTTTCCTTCAGACTTATAAACGGGAATTAAACTGTGCATTTCCCTTTTTTCTGCCCATCCCCTCACGTCCCACCCAAAAAAGCAACCGATTTCCGGGCAGATTTTGCGAATCGAAGGGGCTTACGGGGCTGCGTTTGGTGGCGAGGGGGTGTCAGGTTGCTGCGATGAGGGTCGATTGAAGCGGGGCTGTCTAATAAATCCAGAGCGCAACAAAAATTTTCATCTCCTTGAGGACCAAGGCCCGCATGTAGGTGCGCAGG
>DTYD01000153.1 GCA_012962055.1 Hadesarchaea archaeon | reverse complement strand
TGGTTAGCATTCGGGACTGTGGATCCCGCAGCCCGGGTTCGAATCCCGGCCCTGGCCCCATCTTTGCAAACGACTTAAGTGCTGTGGGACAAGATTTCGTTGGTATGGCGATGACTCGTCCCTATGTGATTCTCAACGCCGCGATGACTCTTGATGGAAAAATCGCCACCGTGGCGGGAGACAGCAAAATTTCGTGCAGGGAGGACCTCGACCGGCTCCACAAGCTCAGAACAGAAGTCGACGCAGTAATAGTTGGCGTTGGCACGGTGCTCGCCGACGATCCCTCTCTGACGGTGCGGCGTGTGTGTGGTAAGAACCCCATCCGCGTGATAGTGGATGGAGAAGCGAGGACGCCGCCAAATGCCAGAGTCATTGACAACTCGGCGGATACTATCGTGGCCGTGACGAAGAAAGCCAAAAGAGAAAAGCTCGAGAAACTGCGCAACGCAGGGGCAGATATCATAATTGGGGGCAAGAAAGAGGTGAATCTCTCATGGTTGCTCAGGAAACTTCACTCACGTGGAGTGCAAAAGCTACTGCTGGAGGGTGGCTCTATACTCAACTGGGAGATGCTCAAGCACGGTTTGGTTGATGAGGTGCAGGTGGCGGTTGCTCCCCAGATAGTGGGTGGAGCTAAAGCAAAGTCATTGGTCGGGGGAGCAGGGTTCGCCAAGATTCGAAAAGGGGTGAAGCTCAAACTTTCTAGGGTCGGACGGGTTGGTGCGGACCTTCTCTTGGTATATCGGGTCTCGGGTGTTCGAGGTGCTGAAAAAAATCGATGATCGCCTCTTCTTAATCGGGGTCGCACACGTTCTGCCTACCAGTGCAACCGAGGTCGGAGATGTGATAAAAAGGGAACGGCCTGATATCGTGGCTGTCGAACTCTGCCCAACTCGGTATTTGGTACTTACTCAAAGGGCAAAGCGACCGGGAGCGTTCGATGCTGCACGCGTCGGACCTAAACTGCTCCTACTCAGCGGCCTGCTCTACCTGCTTCAGAGCAAGTTCTCGCGCCAGACCGGGATGCCTGCGGGGGAGGAGATGTTGGTCGCGATCAAGCACGCTCAGGAAGTCGGGGCCCGAGTTGAGCTTATAGACAAAGATATAGGATTGACCCTCCAGCGGCTCATCAACCGAATGCCGTGGCGCGAAAGGCTCAGGCTGTTTGGGGAGCTACTAATCGATCTCCTGCCCATCGGAAAGTCTGTGGAGCTGGAGCGGCTCACGGACGAACAAATCGTCAGCTATCTTTTGGAGGAGCTGAAGCGGGCCTCGCCCACTGCTTATGAGGTCCTGATCCAGGAGCGGGACGCATATATGGCCTCGAGGCTGACCATGCTCTTAGCGGAAGGTACCAAGGTGGCCTGTGTGGTCGGGGCTGGCCACGTGGCAGGAATTTTCAAGCGATTGAGCGGAGGTGTTCCAGAGGGTTGGAGGGTGAGTCTCAAGTACAAGGTCGGTGGCTGAAAGCACGGGCTTCTCGTAAGCTTTTTACGAGTAGTCATAAAATCCGACGTGGAGCTGAGCAAGTGGAAGCGGAAACCGTTGAAAAACTCAAACAGATGTTAGGAGTTCCAATAGACAAAATTGAGAAGCAGGAAGAGGAGCTCGTCGTCCATGTGCCGAAGGCCCAAATCGCCAAGGCCATAGGCTCCAACGGCTCAGTCGTGAGGGCAGCCGAACTCGTTTTGAAGAAAAAACTCACCATCAAGGAATCCACAGACGAATAAAGCACTAGTCGCAATCTGTCCAAGGACTCGCTCTTCAGACAAATTTTTAAACACCGTGGTTAAAGGATGATGAGGTGATTTAGTGGTGCAAGCATATGTGCTGATAACGGCGGCGATCGGCAAGGTGAAACAAGTCGCGAAGGAAATCCGGGGATTGAGTGGGGTCAAGTCCATGCATGTAGTCACTGGGCCGTATGATATCATAGTACTCGTAGAGACCGCGAGCTTGGATGCGTTGACCAACACGGTCGTGGAAGGTATTCACAAGGTCAAGGGCGTTGTGGACACCAATACGGCAATCGTTGTTGAAATTTAGGTGGTAGCCCCGCCCGGAACTTCGTCGGCTGAACCGATTTCGAACCGGGGTCAACGGATCCAGATTGCGGCTTTTTAGGTGTCCGCCAGGATTGACCATTGGGTCCAGCTTCAAAGCCAGTCTACCCCACGGGGCTGCCGATAATCGTCTTGCTCAGATAGATAAAAATTTACTTCACGACCTAACAGAAGGCTTAAAAGCCGTTTTAGCTATTGAATTCAAACTAGTAGAATTCTTGTTTAATAAATCATGAAGAAAATATCAATTGGGGAATATCATGGCGCGTTCAAAAAAGCGTGGTAAAGAAAGATCACTTTTCGCTACCTTTCTAGCCACCTCATTCATCTTGGGGGCACTCCTAGGGACCGTGCTCGCTTCCACCTGGATCCAGGGGGCGCCGGTACTGCAGCTTTCACCGGGCGAAACTTACACTCGCTCGATCACCATCGTGGGAATCGATAAAAACACAGGGCAGGGCGGGCTGGCTGTGCTCACGGTCGAACTCAGGACCGGAAGCGGGTACCTCGCCATAGCAGTACCGCCATACGAGAACGAAGACACTCAAAAGGCCGCAGTAGATGCTAGAAACGCTGTGGAACTCGCTGTGAATAGAAACCTGAGCCAAGTTGACATAATAATCTCAATAGAAAACATCGGGCCCGAAACCACCATCACGGGGCCCTCTTCCAGCGCCGCGATGGCCGTGTTGATGATAGCAACGATCCGTGCCAGCGAAAACATGTCACCCAATATGGTCCGCCAAGACGCAGTGGTCAGCGCTTCCATCGACTCGACCGGTAGGCTGAAGCCGGTTGGGGGGGTTGCGGAGAAATATCAGACCGTGAGAATCGCAGGTGGATACTCACTCTTCGTGGTAGCGCGGACGCAGTTTGGATACTTGCCGGACTACCCAGACATCTCGATCGAGCGTGCCTCCAACCTTGAGAAACTCGCCAGCATAGTTTTGGTGTAGCTACCTCTTTTATGCGCTTAATGTCAAAATCCAAAGGTTGGAGTGAACTACCCAGCCCTTACGGACGGGGCCTCTGGGGTTGGAAATTGAACGACGCTACTAAGTTCACCGAACACTGCCCCAGTTACGGGCTGGCTCACGACAGCCCCCACATTG
>DTYD01000152.1 GCA_012962055.1 Hadesarchaea archaeon | reverse complement strand
TGCGGACCTTGGTCTCGTCGATGTCAAAAACTGAAGTTTATTTGAACAGCATCGGGGTGGGCTCCAAAACATTATTAGAACCGGACCCACAACTCAAGTGATAGCATGTCCAAGTATGTCCGACCGAATAAGGATGAGTACTATTTGGAAATAGCGAAATCCGTTTGCCTGAGATCATCCTGCATAAGACGGCAGTTTGGGGCCATAGTCGTTCGGGAGGATGCCGTGGTCGCTACGGGTTACAACGGTCCGGCGAGAGGGGTTGTGAACTGCATGGAGGTGGGTTGTCTAAAGGACGAGCTCAGGCTTCCTCACTATTCTGGGTATGATTACTGCCCCGGTATTCATAGTGAGGAAAATTGCATTATCAATGCTGCGAGACATGGCACAAGCGTTTTAGGCGGGGTCCTCTATCTCTACGGGCAGGATTTTGGAGACGGTTCTCCTATTGAGGGAAAACCATGTGACAGGTGCAAGCGGGCGATAATAAATGCTGGGATTAAAGAGGTCGTGACGAAAAAATCCGATAGTACTATAATTAAAACCAAAGTTTCTGAGTGGGTCAAGGAGGACACCAAAAATTACCTGAGTAAACTTAAGCAATCTCGAGGGGGAAAGAAGATGGATAACGTGCTCGGCCTCCCGGCAAACGAAAAATTGATAATTTTCAAAAATGGAGCAAAAAACGGGCGATGAAGAAAAGAGGGTTATGTGAGTTAAGATGAACTAACCTTCCAGCTGAGCCCGCTCACCTCTAAGCGGCAATTCGATCACCATAAGGTCGCGCGCAACTACAGTGTTTGGAAAAATCTGTCGCGCCTGTTCCAAAAGTACGGAATCGTCCTCATACCTTGGACTTATGTGGAAAAGCACAAGCTGTTTGACCCCGGCGCGTTTTGCGATGTTTGCTGCCCCACTAGGTGTGGAGTGGGTGCTTTCTTCCGCTTTTTTTAGGAGTTCATCGGAAAGCGTACAATCGTGGATCAACACGTCTGCTCCTCGGGCTAACTCAACTATCTCGGATGGTCTTGTGTCGCCAACGTAAACGACCTTCCTTCCAGGGCGGGGGGGTCCTATCACGTCTCTTGGTTTCACCACCTTGCCGCCCCTCGTCCTTAGAATCTCTCCCGCTCTGAGCCGTGAAAAGTCCGGGCCGGGTTTGACTCCTAAAGCTTTAGCCCGTTCCGGGTCGAAACGCCCCGGCCGTTCATCCTCGACCAGCGCATACGCCAGAGCTGGAACTGAGTGGTCAACCTCTGACGTTAAAATTCGGTAACCCTCTCGACGGACCTCTTCCCCTGCTTCAAGCTCGTGAACATCAACATCGAAAGTGAGCGTGTAGTGGGGGACCTCGAGATAATTCCGTATCCTTCCACCCTCACCCTTCGGGCAATAAATTTCAAGCTTTTTCTCCCGGTCCATCAACGACATCGTCTGCACGAGACCGGCCAGCCCTAGAAAGTGGTCGCCGTGCAGATGGGTTATGAAGATGGTGTCTAGCTTCATTGGACTCAAGTCTGCAAGGACCATTTGTCTCTGCGCACCCTCGCCAACATCGAACAAGAGGAGTTCCCGTTCCCGCCTTATAGCTATCGCGGGGAGTCCTCGCTTGAGAGTGGGAATACTACCGCTCGTGCCCAGAAAAATGAGTTTCATCCTTTTTTCCTCCTGAATACGTAAATCCGCCGCGTCAAACTTTTATGTACATGCTGTTCGTGGCGCTCGATCATACGAAACCCTGCTTCGCTAGCCATGTATTCAAGTTCAAGTTCTGCGGATGATGTCACGCACAGATATCCCCTCTCCTTGAGCACACCTGCCATAGACGGTAACGCTTGCTTGTAGAGGTCCTCCAGTTTGGCCCCTTTGGTCGTGGCTTGACGTCCATATGGTGGGTCCGTTACGATTGCATCAGCCTCCACAGCAGGGGGTTTACGTGCATCCCCTACCATGAGCTGGAAATCCTTTATCCCATTGGCCTCGAGGTTGCGACGGGCACCATCGATCATTTCGCGCTCGATATCGATGCCTATCAATTTCGTTCCAATCAACCCTCCTTCGATCAGGATCCCACCGACACCGCAAAAGGGATCTAGGAGGGTGCCGTTCCGGGGAGTCCTGGCTAAATTGACCATGCAGCGAGCGAAGTCTGCCGAAAGCGTGCTGGGGTGAAAAGCTGGCCTGAGGCTCGGGCGACGTTTCGTGAACTGACTTCGATCCACTCGCGCAGCAGTTATACCGAACACGCATCGCTCATCCGTCAATATACCCAAAAGTTCAACATCTGGATGGGCCAAATCCACCCTGAAGTCGACCTCCCCCGCTACAAGTTCTGCGAGTTTCTTTGAAAGGTTGAGCGTATCGATGTGGAGGGCACTCCTCCGCACGCGTTTGACGTGGACGGCAAAGCTCTTGCCGTGCGGAATCAAGTCGACTATATCCGAACTCCCGACTGCTTCCAAGATTTCTCTCTCAGTGGCAATCGGAGTACACAGGTGGTTGCAAATTCCTCGTGACATGGCCAACCGAGATGCGAGAGAGTCTGGATTCGCCTTGGTCTCAGCTACCAACACTTGATCAAGCTGTTCCACTATTTTGAATGCTCGGTGTTCGGCTTGGATGGCGGCCGTGGCCTCCGCGGCCGGAAGCGTTGGATGTTCTCCTGAAAGTACGAACATTAATCTTTGCATGGCGGCCCCTCGTTAAATCACGTTGGAGATGAGGGAGGCTACCGAAACCACGCTCTCCTTGCGCTCAATAGTATCTGTGGTCACGACTTTTTTGACTCCTGCTGTCCGAATTCTCCGAAGGGCATTCCCAACAAATACCGGATGTGTGCAGGCAGTGTAAATCCTGCGCGCTTCCTGATGTTTGAGCATCTTAGCTGCTTCCACGATCGTCCATCCTGTGCTTATTATATCGTCTACTATCACCACATCTCTGTTGACCAGGTCCAAACGCTTTGGTCGAATAACGACTTTTTCAGGAGTGATCCTCTTCTTTTCAAGATAATCATATTCCACCTCCATCTCCAGAGCCACGTGCCTAGCCCGCTCGATAGCGCCCTTGTCCGCCCCCAAAACTACAGGGTCTTTTAACTTAAGCTTGCTGAGATATCGACCTAACAATGGCATGGCGGTGAGATTGTATGCCGGGATTGAGAAGTTTCTCATTATCTCCTCATGGTGCGCATCGACGGTTACAAAATTGGTTGCCCCGGTGGCTTCGATCAGCTTGCAGACAGTATGGATGCTTATTGCCTCTCCGGGTTTGAATTGTTTGTCCTGTCGGGCGTAGGCGAGGTATGGCACGAAAGCCGTGATACGCTCAGCCCCAAGGTTTTTGACGGCCCCTATCAGAAAACAAAGCTCAATCAAATTGTCGTTTTGGGGGTAACATGTGGATTGAACGACCAAAACGTGCTCACCTTTTAAATCGGCGTCTATACGCGTATAGTTTTCTCCATCCGGAAAACTCGACATTTCCGGTTTAATCAACTTACACTTTAGGCGCTTTGCCACACGAAGTGAAAGTTTAGGGGAGGCCGAACCGCTAATTACTATCATTGTCGTCCTCGCGCAACCCTTTAGTCCAATAATTTAAAAATGTACTTGGAGAATACGTGTGGCGGATTTTCAGACCCGACACGGTGGAGGTGCTTAGCGACGAAAAAGCGCGGGGTGCTCTTGGAAGATACTTTGCCGTAATGGAGAACATGCTCCCTGCACGATTTCAAGTGTGCAAGCATGTCGGGGTTGGAATCGATTTGTCAGCGAGCGACGAGGAACTATGGAGCACTCACGAGCGGGGACTAAAAAAGTTTCGGAAATTACTTGCGGATGTCGATAAAGGTAAAACAAAACTCAAAAATCTGAAGCAGACTGAACCCTCGCTCTTAGATTTGAAGGTGGAGCTTGCCAAGAGAATCCTGAGATCATGTCACTTTTGCGAGCGAAGATGTGGAGTCGATCGGACTGAAGGGGAGAAAGGAACATGCGGGGTGGGAGAGCGATCGCGGGTAGCATCCGAGTTCATGCATCATGGCGAGGAGCCTGAACTCGTACCAAGCTACACTATCTTCTTCAACGGCTGTACGTTCAAATGCTGCTTATGTCAAAATTGGGATATCTCTCAGGACCCTAAAGGCGGAGTGGAGGTTTCGCCCCAAACCTTGGCCAAACTGATCGAAGCGAATCGTCGAGAAGGAGCGCGAAACGTTAATTGGGTCGGCGGCGAACCTACTCCCAACTTGCATGTTATTCTTGCCGCGTTAAACGAATGTAAAACTAGCATCCCTAGCGTGTGGAATTCAAATTTCTTCATGTCGCTTGAGTCAATGAAACTGTTATTTGGTACGCAAGATGTTTTTTTGACGGATCTGAAGTATGGAAATGATGCTTGTGCCTTGAGGTACTCGAAAGTTAATAACTACTGGGAAGTCGTGACACGCAATCACCGGTTGGCCTATGCTGATGCGGAACTCATCATCCGACATTTGGTGTTGCCTAACAACGTGGAATGCTGCACGCGTCCTGTGCTTGAGTGGATTGCCAGGAATTTGGGTTCAACGGCACGAACCAACATAATGCCCCAGTTTAGACCTGAATATAAAGCACGGGAGTTTGAGGAGCTTCGGCGAAGGACAACTGCTGATGAAATGGATGCTGCATTAAAAATAGCGAGAGAAGTGGGACTGGAAAATGTAATCAGCTGAGTGCAAAAACTCAAGTTATCCTTCATTTGCGTTCTTTTCCCGTACTCTCCCCCCCTGACATTCCTAATCTCTTGAACCGATTACGCACCTATTACCGTTTTCATAACCAACAAGATGGAACCTGATCATATCCGAGTTTAATCCAATAGGGTACATCAATTCCCTAATACAAGTTTATGAGGGATTTGTCTATGGATCAGATTAGTGGAGCTTCTATAAAAAGTTACAGCTCGAGCGTCGGGAAGAACGTCATGCACGTGTGCTTCAAGGCGAAATACTGTCACAGGGTATTCGACGACGAGCGCGTGAGGGAAAGATGCGCGGAGATCCTCCAAGAGGCTGCTGGGGGGCATGGCATGAGCATCCGCGAGTTCGGCTTCGACCGCGACCATGTGCACCTCACCGTCGACGCGGGGCCGAACCACTCCCCGGCGAGCATGGCCAAGATCCTGAAGGGCAACTCCGGCTACAGGCTCCTGCGCGGGTTCCCGTACCTCAAGCGCAGGTACTTCTGGGGAAGTGGGCTCTGGAGTCCCGCGTATTACTTCGACAGCGTGGGCGAGCGCACATGCTCAGAGATCGATGTATACGTGAGAAGCCAAGGAAAGAAAACGACGAATGCAAAATAGTGGACGCTTGCCGACTTCGCCTAGCCGGAAACGTCAACTCATGCCGCCGGTCTTTGACCGGCGGTACTTGACATATATCCTCTTAATATTAAGATGGTGCAATCATGGTCGGCGAACGAGAACACATCACGAATCTCACCAAGTTCTACACCTTCCTCTTGCTAAACGAGACACCAAGACATGAATACGAGCTGATGACCAAGCTCAAGGAAAAAACGGGGAAAAAACCGTCCGCTGGCCAGATCTATCCCTTGCTCAAGAATCTAAAGAAAAAAGGTTTAGTCGTCTATAAGACGACAATGGTCGGAAAGAAAAAAAAGAAAGTTTACGTCCTGACTCGTAAAGGGCGGAAGACATGCGCAATGCTCATGACACGATTCAACGATTTGGTTTCGATCGTGCTTGAGCCAAAGCTGAAATGCGCCCACTGTGGTTGCAAAGTCTATGAAGGTGGGCACAGGGAACGGATTATGGGAAGAACGTTGATGTTCTGTTGTATGTACTGCGCTCGCTCTTACAAAGGAGACCTCGGCCATGCATGAGAAAAATTCTCTCAAAAATAAATCTAGGTTGGCCAAATCATGCACAGAAAAAGGGATTAG
>DTYD01000151.1 GCA_012962055.1 Hadesarchaea archaeon | reverse complement strand
AGGGGTACCGAAACATCTCCGAGGCAAAATAGCGCGAACGCTCGCGGGCAAAATAGCAATCGCTGCTAGGGTAGATGCCATGTCTGGTGAGTTTATTGGGGACAAACTAGTAACGGGCTTAAAAGCCCGCATTGCGGATATAAAATTCAGAGAATAAGAGTGATAGCGATGAAAGCTACTGAACATGAACACTTCAAACATGTGTATTGGATTAATCTGGACGACGGAACCCGGAAGCTCGCTACGGTAAATCTCACTCCAGGCATTCAAGTATACGGAGAAAAACTCGTGAGGATAGAGGAGAAAGAATATCGACTTTGGGATCCGTATCGGAGTAAACTCGCCGCAGCCATCTTCAAAAATATCAAAAAAATTCCTGTGGGGCCAGGCAAACGGGTGCTTTACCTCGGCGCAGCAAGCGGAACCACGTCTTCCCATGTTTCGGATATAATAGGACCAAACGGGTGCGTTTACTGCGTAGAAGTTTCCTCCCGCCCACTCCGCGACCTACTCTTGGTTTGCAAAAGAAGATTGAACATGGTACCAATTTTAGCAAATGCTCGACAACCGTGTAACTATTGTATGCTTGTTGGAGATACAGACGTAATTTACCAAGACATTGCCCAACCAGATCAAACTGATATCCTACTAAAAAATGTGAAAGTGTTTCTTCAAGAAGGTGGATACACTGTACTGGCACTAAAAGCCCGCAGTATAGACGTGACCAAAGAGCCCCGTGAAATTTTTAGAAACGAGGTAGAAAAACTGGAAAAAGAGATGGAGGTCATCGATGCAAAAATTTTGGACCCCTACGAAAAGGATCACGCGATGTTAGTTTTGAAAAAATAAGTGGTACATCATCGCGTGATTACTTCACAGCCTTGCTCGGTCACTATTACCGTATGCTCGACTTGTGCTACTTTACCTTTTGCCCGTTCCGCCAGTACATAATACGGCCAAAGGGCCCCCACCCCAGCAAGTTCCCGCAGTGTAAGTTCAAGCCTCAGCTTAGACATGCGTTTCGCCAGCCACCTCTCCGCGAAGGGCAATTCGTTGTATTCACGTTTGACATGCCTCAATAATTCTCGGGACATGCGCAAGCGGGTCGGCATGTCGCGTAGATATCGGAAAATATAAACCTTCTTTTGGTCCTCCACATACCCGGCGCCATCCGTTACAAAAGGTTCAAGCGCCACCACATCGCCAATACTTAACTTCTGCCCGGTCTGCTCGTTCACGTTTGGAACTGTTATGCCCGCATGTAGGTTCCATTGACCTAAGCTGTGTCCGGTGAGGTTGCGGACTGGCTTTAAACCTGCCGCGACCGCTGTTTCTTCCACAGCTTTTCCGATTTCACCTACATCAGTCCCAGGTTTAACTGCGTTGATGGCCGCTTCGAGTGCCCGCTCGACTACTTGGACCATTTCTGCCCCCCCACCTGTGGCTACTGTGAACGCGGTGTCGGCGATGTACCCATCCAAATGGGCCCCAATATCCACTTTGACCATGTCGCCTTCTTTGATTACGGTATCATCGGTGGCGGGTGGACTGTAATGAGCCGCAACCTCGTTGACCGAGACATTGCAGGGAAAAGCAGGCTTTGCGCCCTTCTGCCTGATGAGGTCTTCAGTCATCTCAGCTATCTCGACCAACTTAGCACCAACTTTCACGAAAGGACGTACTAGTTCACGGACCTCTGCTAAAAGCTTCCCTACCTTCATATACATCTGAAGTTCTTCATCGCTCAGCATGACAATCACCCAAAATAGGACACTACATAAAAAAGCCTATCGAGAAACCTCTGCTACATGAACTTATCCAGACCCAGCTGTTTTTTCCGTTCGAATTTCAGATCCTCTTCCCTGTATCCCAAAACTTCCATGATCCGCATTACCGCAGGCAAGACTTGGTGGTTTACATAATACGTTGGGTCGTACTCCTTCCCCTTGATATTTTCAATCGGAACCGCGCGCTCGCTTATGCTGCCCCGTCCCTTGACTTCAATATATGCTATCATCATCCCTGGCTCGATCTCGTGGCCCAGCTCCCGCAAGCGCTTCGCCGCGACCACGTGAGGGCCAATAGCTTTGTAGCTCTCTATGGGCATCTTCAATTGGGTGTAGATGACAAGATCATCTAGATTCGCCTTTCCTTCTGAGACTTCACGTGTTGTCCTGCGGACGATTTCAGCGGCCTTCTCAGGTGCCCCCTCTCGGAGAATCGCCCCGAGCACAGCTTCTTGGGTACGTTTAGCAATCGTCGCCCAATCCCGGCGAACGAACTCCAGCCCTTTAACCACTATTCGACCTTCTTCGTCAATCATGGCGTAGCGTTTCTTGGTGACGAATACCCCCCGCGGGTAAAAGCCTTCAAGTTCAAGTTCCATGATGCCCGGCAAGCTTTGGTTCACCTGTTTCAAAAATTTAATCGCTTCCTCTCGACTTGTATTATCGCCGAGTTTGCACATGAGCGAATCCGTGTCTCCATAAATTACATTTAATCCGAAATTCTCAGCCATCTCAATCGTCCTGTGGATGTAGTAGCGACCAAAGCTTGTAACACTCTCCGCGCACTGCTTGAAGTACCAGCGGGCCCGAGGGTAGCCCAACATTCCGTAAAAACTATTGCTTATGATCTTGAGCGCCATTTGTTGCGCATTCAACGACTGATGCCCCTTGCTTCCTCGTTTGTGTTGTTTAAGATCCTCCTTGAGCTTAGCTCGTGTCTTAATGAGCCGTTCTAGTGTAACCGGGATGAAACCTTTTCGTTTTTTGCAAAAGCGGTAATCCAGCTCCGGAACTCGTGTCGCCTCGCCAGCTTTACAACATTCACAATTGAACGTGGATGGGTCAATGTTATGAGAAACAATTATGCTGGGATACAAACTTCTGAAATCGAACACTACTATGTCTTCGTGTAACCCCTTAACGGGTTCCATCACATATGCTCCGACGTAAGTCTCCTCGAGCCGTTCTCCATACTCCTCACCAACGGGTCTCGCTGGAACGAGTTCGCCTTGTTTGTGGGCCTCCGCGATTAATAACCATTCCACCAACTGCCCGGGTGTCATGCGGCTCACATCGAAGAGGCTTTGCCCGACAATATGGGTGAGTTCCACAAACAGGGGGAGCAACTCAAGTCCCAACTCAAGTGTGGCATCGGCATCAGACATCGAGTATTCGAATAACTTGCGACCGAGTTCTCCTCCATTTTCCCAAGCTTTGACCATTTCTGTAAATTCAAAATCAGGTTTTTCCTTCCCGAGCATGTGGCGATAGACATCCTCGAGGGTGTAGCGGATGAGCCTTATCGTTCCGATGGTGGCGAGGAAATCGACCATGGCAAAAACGTCCACGTGAATTCTCCCGCGAATTCTTGTCGCAGTGGCGAATCGGCGTTTGCGTGCGATTGTATCCGAACCGTCCCGTCCGAGGCCTAACTTTACTTTAAGCTGTCTGGCCCGCTCACGTAGATACGGAAAATCGAAGAGATCGGTGTTATAACCGAGAAGGATGTCCACATCTCGCTCTTCGACAAGCTCAACGAACCTCTTGAGCATCTCTCGCTCACTGTCCACAATCTCGACAAAATCGAGATCAGCATTTAAGTCCTTCCATGTTATAACCTTTCTGAACCCGCTATTATCTGCCATGCTTACAATCAAAATCGGATCCTTCTCAGGACGAGGATTTCCTGTCGGATTGTAGACTTCGATATCGAAACTCATCACGTTTAACTTTCGTTCGGGAACGGATATCGGTTTTGGTGAGGTGTCGAGAATGAGAGCTTTAGTGCCTTCACGTTCTTCCAGCTTTCCACTCACGTCAACGCCAGCCATCGGGATAAGTTCGTGATCGACCAGATAGCGTCTGGCAGAGGGGACGTCAAATTCGTAAATTTCCTTGACTCCGGGGAGGTCACGTATTGCGTGCCTTAACCTAGACATTTCTCTTGGATGAGGAATCGAGACTTTTATCGCATTAACTTCACGGCCCAAAAAAGTACGCT
>DTYD01000150.1 GCA_012962055.1 Hadesarchaea archaeon | reverse complement strand
TCGGTGGGCACTGATGTGGCTGCCGGCGACTATGAGATAATAGTCCAAGCCACGGGTGCGGATGGGGTGACGGTAAATTCCTCACTCAACTTGCGCATTACATTAGAGGTAGAGACGGTGGAAGAAAGACGCGAAAAGTTTGAGTACGAGGAAAACGAGGAGCTTGAATTCGTCCTGAAACGTTTTGAATGGTATGAAGAAACACTGAACTTTGATAGGCTTAGCTCGGAGGAACTCGAAAGAAGGTGGGAGAGAGAAGAAGCCCAGGCTGAAAATCTCCGGACGATAGACCTCGCTGCCTTGGACCCCGGACCGCTTCCCTCAAGGATGACGACCCCGACAGCCGAATATGAAGGAAGATACTTGCCGGTCTCCCAGATTCGCCAGCCCGAAAACATTGACACGAGCGGAAATCTCGGATTGTGGCTGGAGGTTAAAGGTGAAAACATTTCTGGGGCGGTCCTGCGCGTGCCTCTTTCTAGCTTGAGTGTAGTAGATGAGAACTTGGAAACGCTTCGCGCTTTCAGGTACGACTCCCGGCAGGGACTTTTCATCTTGCCGTACAGCGGGATAGGCCGAACAAAGGATTATGCGTGGGCACGAATTCCCGGTAAGGGGACATACACTTTCTACGCGCTCCCTCGAGATGACCCATTCTTCCAGCCATCCGATGTCCCGGTGTCTATTCTAGACCCGCTACTGCCGTTGAACCAGATACGGCTGACTGCACTCGCCCCAAACGGCTCATGGCTTGCATGGGAGCCAATAGGGCCAACCAATTTTGCGGGCCGAACAAAAGCCCTAGAGATAACTCAGGATGGAACCCTTTATGCCGGGGCGGCCGAAGGGGGAGTTTGGAGGAGCACGGATGGTGGAGTGACGTGGAAGTCCCTTATGGAAAACGTGCCGTCACTTGCTGTAGGTGATATCGCGACCGTTACCGACGAGAACGGAACATTCGTGATCTACGTCGGCACCGGGGAATATACGGGTGAGGGGGGGGCCGTATCGGCATATGCTGGTAAAGGCCTTCTTTATTCAGTGGACGGAGGCGAAACTTGGAAACTGATTCAGTGGGCCGATTACCCCAAGCGAATTAGCACGGTTCTTGTACATCCGGAGCAACCCAACCTGGTGTGGGTCGCCGGGAGGAACGGTCTGTACATACTGAATGCGAGCAAGTCCTATCAAGTAGAGCATTCCTTTCTACAAAACTTCAATTTCAGCGATGGGGTTCTCCACCCGACAGATCCCTCCACTGCGTACTTCGGAACTGTGGATCACGGGTTCTTTGAAATCAACCTCACAATCGAGGGAGACACAGTCACGGGCAGCCTCCTCAAACAGATGAACCAGGGGCTTGATAATTGGAAGGGAATGGCAACGATAGCGCTGTACAAAGACGACCCCAGCATAATGTATGCAAAAATCGACACCCGCGTTTACAAGTGGAATAACGGTTCCTGGTCCCTACTCAAAAAGTTTAAAGAGACCTTGCATGGCTGGTGCAACGACATCGAGGTTTCTCCAGACGATCCGGATGTAGTTTTTGCGATGGAGGTCAAGCTCTACTGGAGCTTTGACGGTGGGAGCACCTGGCACGAACTCGAAGGAGGCCACGCCGACTACCACGACATCGTGTTCAGTCCGGAAATAACTCATACCTCCCTTGTATTGGAGCCTGAGGAGGGAGGTTTCGGTTATCGTGAGGTCTATGTGGCCAACGATGCAGGTGTATTCTCTCGTGAGCTGCCCACCTACGGCGCCATGTGGGCCCCGGAAAAAGATGAGGATCTTCCTTTGAAAGTTGTACACCCGGGTTGGAAAGGAGAGTTCACACCCAGGAACGGCTCTCCAGCAGCTCCGTTAGTGACATCCCAATTTTACGGCGTCTCGGTCAGCCAAACCCCCAACTTCGCCGTGGGCGGATCCACCCAGGACATTGGTGTTAGGATCACTCCTCCAGAGTATTACACTCATGAAAACGATGTTTACATGTATCCTTTCAATAAACTCGCTGGCAACGAGGGTGGCCCCTTCGAGATTTCTCCGACGGATGAAAAAGTGGTCGCGTGGAACCCATGGAGTGCCAGGCAAGGTGTGGTTTATTCAACC
>DTYD01000149.1 GCA_012962055.1 Hadesarchaea archaeon | reverse complement strand
CTCTCACATACAAGCTCCTTTTTCTTGTTTTTACTATTTCTGACCAAACCTCCCTTACCAACTCTGCATTTTTGGGGTAGATATCGGGTCCTTTTCCATCTTTTTCCTCGATTAGATCTAGGTAGTTCTCTAACGGAATTTTAGGTTCATCTGGGATTATCTGCATTCTAATTCACCTAATCAAGTTTGTATTAAAGTATTCAAGTGATTTTGGAGGAGGGGTTGCTGATAATGAAGTATATAAAGTATTTAAAGCGTTATAGACGTGGGCAAATCACCCAGCTAAGCCAATTATTTGGCACTTTTAACCTTGACCCAAGCAAGCCAAAAATACCAGATTTTTCCCGGTTAAAACGGGGTTCTCCTGGGATTGAGATGAGATTATTTTTAATGTTAAACCCAACTACCGCTGACCGAACGGAAGACTGAAAAATAATAAGGACGGATTGTCCGCAAGTAGTCATTTCGTTAAATAGTAGCCCGCGGCCTTTTCGCGTGCCACCCGCTTCGCATACCCCTTCGCGACCAACTCCATCAATGCGTTGTTCACCATCCCCTTGGGCAAGCGGGACACCCGCATTATATCGTCGGCCGTCTTCAAGGTATCTGCTCCCGTGGCACTGAGTTTCTTCAGCGCGTCATAGACCTTTTGGGCGTTCGGCGTTATTTCAGTCATGCAATCACCTACACCTCTCCCACCTGTTGACGTATGAATCTAATCCTTTCTCCTTATTTCCAAGCTCATATCAAGCGCCGGAGCTCTCATCGTCATATAACTAGACGAAATTATGTCGACTCCCGTGGCGGCAAAATCTCCAACGTTAGATAGGTCGATTCTTCCCGACGCCTCAAGTCGAACTTTCCTTCGTAAATCTTCGCGCTCAAGCAATTTTATTGCGCGCTTAATTTCCGTCGGTTTCATATTGTCGAACATTACAATGCTCGCACCAGCCCTAGCGGCATCTAGCACTTCTTTGGGTGTACTGACTTCGACTTCGATCTCGGTCCTCCCGGCAACTTTGCGGGCCCGTCTCACAGCTTCAGAAACCGAACCAACAAGTCGAAGATGATTATCTTTTATCAGGATGTGGTCGCTGAGCCTGTAGCGATGGGGCTTTCCGCCAGCGATTACGACCGCACGTTTGTCGAAGTAGGTCAGAAGCGGAGCAGTTTTCCTGGTGGCCGATATAGCGACTTTTGGATTTCGCCGTTTTGCCATGCCGATGAGTTTTCGGGTTGCGGTAGCGATACCGCTCATACGCATCGGCAGATTGAGGGCGACTCTTTCAGCGGCCAAAATCCGCCGGGCCTGTCCCTCAAGACGTATTATTATGTCCCCCGGCCTCACAACTGCGCCGTCCGATCTGATGACTTTTACTTTCACGCCAGCTTCATTGAAAACCGCGGTCACCTCGGCCGTGCCGGCCACCGTCCCTGCCTGCCTGGCGACTATTTCCCCTCTGACTCCGAGCTTAGGAGGTACTATGGCCTCAGAGGTCACGTCTCCAGAGCCCAGATCCTCGGCGAGCATTTCGCGGATTTTCTTCGCGGCAAGTGTATTAATCATGAGCCGCCCTCCCTGAAATTTCGAGCATGCGTTCGGTGGCCGCGCGAGCTTTTGTCGCTACCTCCGGCGGCACGCATACCACATGCTCCACATCACGGAGAGCTAAGTAGAGCTTTTCGAGGTCGTGTTTTTTCATCTGCTCGCAGAGTGCGCTTTCGAGCGCCGGGATGAACTCCTTGCCTGGAAACTCCCGCCTCATTCGCTTCACAAGCCCCACCTCGGTGGCAATGATGAATCGTTTAGCTGGCGAGGCTTTGGCTCGAACTAACATCTGGCTAGTGCTGCAGATGTGAGTAGCCAGATTCTGGACTTCGGGGTCGCACTCGGGGTGCACGAGCACCTCGGCGTCAGGGTAGCGCTCCTTCAGCAGCATGATGTCGGCAGGGGAGAACATTCTGTGCACATAACAGTACCCGTTGTCGGGCAATGGAATTATCCGCTTGTCGCTGCGCTGCTGTACGAACCAGGCCAAATTCTTGTCTGGGCCGAACAGTATCTTTTCCTCGTCCAACGCATTGACAATTTGTGGGGCGTTGGCTGAAGTACATGTCACGTCTGCTTCTGCTCGTGCCTCTGCTAGGGTGTTGACATAGAGCACGACAGCCGCATCCGGGTGTTCACGCTTGGCCTTACGCACAAGCTCCACGGGCAACTGAGCAGCCATGGGGCAACGGGCCGCTGGATCTGGGACAACCACCGTCCTGCCCGGATTCAATATCGCGGCAGTTTCGGCCATAAAGTCGACCCCGCAGAACACTATCAACCCCCCCCGTGCTTTACTGGATTTTCTCGCAAGTTCGAGGGAATCCCCAATAAAATCGGCGAGCAACTGTATCTCCTCTCTTTGATAGTTGTGGGCCAAGATGATCGCATCTCTCCCGGCCTTGAGCCTCAAAATCTCCTCTTTAAGATTCCCGGGCTTCATGCTCCCCCCTCAAGAGTAGACAAACCATCTTGAGTATAAAGTGTTATGTCCCAACCCGGACGGTCTCGCTCAAGTTTCTGAGAGTTCGGATCGCGGAGAGGGCAGCCAGATAACTTGTCCTTCGGCTTTCCGGAAACGGCACGTTTCTGGCCTCGGTCACGAATTCCCCAGATTTTCCCTTTACGCGAATTTCGTGTATATTGCGTTTTATGGTAGGATCTGCGATAACTCTAACCCTTGTCCTCCCAAACCCTATCCCTGCCAGACTCAAAGTAGCCGCCACATTTACGCTGGCTGGAAAGGCTTTTACCGCTGTCATGGCCGGCCCGTCAAACACAGTTTTGGGAAATTTCAGGTCCTTCAAACAGGCGCGACGTTTTTTCATGTACTCACTATATGCGAGAGCGGACGGTGCCTTTCTCGTGGTCAAAACCACTTCACGAATTCCACCAAGCTCGGCCGCTTTCACGCCATCTATTCCGAGTACCGCGCCTGAGGGAACGTACACCCTGCAACCTTTCAGATTTGCAATTTTTTTGACGTTTTTCAGCAGTTTTTTATCTGCAAAAGCCCCAACGCTCATCACCATCAAATCTTTGCCGGACCTGAGGACATCTATCGAATATTGCCTGACGGCCTGCTGAGACGCTGCCTCGATGACCAGATCAACGGTCCTGTCCGCATAAATCTCGGCCGCACCTTTCGCTATTTTCGGCTTCAATTTCAGTTTCTTGACCAGCGCTTTAGATTTTTCGGGCTTCAGGTCGTAGACCAAACTTAATTTTACTTTTCCAGCTCTTTTTTTATCGATGGCTTTGGCCAGCACCGTGCCTATCGCACCGCAGCCTACCAGTGCAACCTTCATTTGATGACCAATTACCTCTCTGTCGAAACCGTTTAACTTTTTTCGCCTGTAATCTGATTACCGCAATTCTTGCTCGGAAATCTGGTGGTGGGGCCGCCGGAATTTGAATCCGGGTCACCAGCACCCCATTCCAGATCAAAAGATTAGCTGGGAGGCTGACCAAGCTACCCCACGGCCCCATAAAAGTAAAAGGGTTGGTTATTTATTACGTTAAGTTTTGAAGTGACCAAGATTTCTTTGGCTCAAATCTGCCACCATTTCAAGGTATCTTTCTTCTTTCAAAGAAAACATGAGCACCTAGGTAAAGCCACTGTGCGATTCGAAAAGCCTGTTGTCCCTCCCATAACGCAAAGCGTAAGTCTTCCTCGTGTTTGGTATTTTAACTAATATTTTTGTAAATACCATTCAACCCTCCCTTTAATTGCGTGATGGTATGTTGTAAGCAGGAAAAGTTACCCACAGGCCCCCGCAAAACTTTTTTATTCAAATAAAAACAGGGCACTCGAAATCAAGACCTGATGACGTTCAGTATTTGTTTGTGGGTCTCATGTGCCGGCTTGATTGTGTTGACCAAATAGACCTCCGTAACTTCAAAAAGTTTCTTGAAAAAATCTCTCCTCAACCGCAGCTTTCGTTCATCCCGCACCAGCTGATGGGGATTGCAGAAATCGTTGGCGATCAGATAATCCAGCGCCTCGTCCGCGCCGAGCTTTCTTACCACCGTTGGATCTTCCTTCTCTCTCTTGAGCATGATGATCTTCCTGAGCGTGGTCATAGGAACCACCCCACCGCTGCCCACCGCCCACCTCACGTTGACGATCGCCCTTCCTCGCCGATCGAAATGTGATTTTTCCAAGAGACCTTCGTACTCCATCCATATCTTTCCGATATCCGCCTCCACATAGCAATTTTTCTCAGAACCAAACGCCATGGGACCCTGTTCATACATTCTCACGAAATACCAATCGTCCGTCACCAACCTAGCTCCTTTTAATCTAAGCAGCCCCCATGAGTGGGTCGTCTTTCCGGTTCCGGGCGGTGCTATGATGGAAACGCCCGTTCCGTCCACATCTATCGCCGCGCCGTGGACCGGATATATCCCGTGCTCGTCCTCGAGAACGTCTCCCGCCACTGCCAGCGTGATGCTCTTTATCCATCCATAGTAATCAACATTTGTGAGAAACGCTGTGTTCGTATAGGGATCGTACTTCACCTCGAGCGGGATACCCTCCTCTTTTAGTACCACCACCCGGCCATGCGAGCGGATGTTTTCGTCCGCGGTGTAGAAGTTGTCCTCCCAGCGATCCTTCACGTCCTCCAATTCCGTCAACAGTTTTATGCAGCACCCGTAGATGTTCGCCTTCTTGGTATAGAGGTACCGCCTCGCATTAAGATCGAAAAGCTTGGTTTTCTCCTCGGCCGTGATGAGCTTTACCTCATACCCCAAAGAACCCACCCAAATAATACCCTATTTGGGCCTGATATATCCCCATTTTCCAAGAACTGCCTTCAATTCTTTTTTGTTTTTGGCACGTTCATCGAGCGGGACCCCGTTTAATGCGGCGTCTATCGCTTGGCGCACCGCTACTGCACCTGTTCGCCCTCCGTCCGGGTGTCCCCACACCCCGCCGCCCACCCAGACAATGATGTCTCGCCCCAGCATCGAAACGATCTGAGGAATCAATCCCGGATGTAATCCGCCGGAACTGACCGGAAAAACCGGTTTAATGGTCCCCCAGTACTGTGACAAAATCCGTTCGTTTCCTTTTACCATCTTACCCGTGATCGCTTTTTGAAGCGCGAGCACTTCCGCTTTTGAGGACTCAAGCTTTCCAATCGACGTGTCGACGTGAATTTGATCGACACCCTGAAGTCGCGCTATTTTCGCAACGGCCAGCATAGACACCCCATGCTTTGGATTTCTAGTGAACGCAGCATGAAATGCACGGTGGGTGTGGATGGCCAGTTTCAGTCCCTCACACTCTCCCCGCAAAGTCTGAACCTCCGCCCACCCCGCAGTCAGTATATCCACCATCACATGCTCGCCACCAAGCTCTTTGACAAACTTTGTACGTCTGAGCATTTCTTTAGTTTCGGCCGTCACGTTGATGAGGTAACCCTTTCGCTCCCCCGTCTCACGTTCGGCCCTGTCCCCCATCTTAAAGAGTAACAGTATTTTTACAAGGCGGGCAAAAAACGCGACCTCTTTACTAATGGAGGGTTTCCACGGGTTTATGGCAGGCACGCTGACAGAGGAGGAACGAAATTTCTTCAGCAAAGTCAAAAAGAATCATGCCTGTAGCATCAGTTTACTCGACGAATGGAGAATAATGCGTGACTACAACAATGGGGTTCGCCCGGACAAAATACGAAAGCTGTACGGGATCACGGAAGACATATTGTTGAAGTTAAGAAGAGTGTATCACATAAAAACCGTACACTTTTGAAAACCCAATTAGGCTAAAAACTGAACCTGTCACTCCCACAGGAGCAATAAGCAGTAAGAGCATTCGGATTTTCAATAAAACACTTTGGGGCTTCATCCAAAAGAATGGACAGTACTATGTACACTTTCACGGGGCGAGTAACGGCAGGGGCGCTGTCACGATAGATGTGAGAATTGATAGAGATTCAACTGGCAGCAAATTGAATGATATTAAAACCAAGGGTGCATATGGCGCATGTGTATGGATTGCTAGGTTTAAACACAAGATAATTGCGCCCCGCGGAAAAGTCATTATGAATGCATACACAGATGACGAGGCACTTAAGCAAGCATTGATGAAAATAAGCGGAAGTATGAGGTTGGACATGCCTCAAGTATTTCTCAGAGGGTCGATTCACAGGCAATACGAAAATGCCACCCTTATTTAAGTTTGCTGCCGGGAATTGGCCTCTGCATTAAAAAGAGAAAATGTATCAACTGCGTATGTGGACGTGAGAGATGGTTATTGCATAATAAAACCTACAAAACACCAACCTAGCGTTAACTCATACGTTTCCCGCCTTCAAAATGATGGCAACCACATTAGATTCAGTGTCCCTAGGGCCCACATCAAAATTCAATACGTCGGAATCCTTGGAATTAACCTGAACATCGAAAACTTGTTTATAACTAATGGAGAATACGAGATCTCAAAAGAACTTTTGTCTAGAGCCCATGTTCTTCAATGCGGTAGTTATCGGCAAGCGTTTGATATAGAGGTTCTCGAGTTTAATGGCAGGGTAGTGAGGAGAGCAGTACTCCAAATAAAGGACTGTAAACCTACACGAAATGCGAGAGATTATGTAATAGCGGATGTGTATTCGTGTGAATTGTTCTCAAGAACGACAAATCAGCCAAGTTTTGTTGTTCTAAATCAGGAGTGGAGAGATGTTTTAACCGATTTCGATGGTTTTAATGTGTACAACAACTCTGGAAAGAATGGCATTCGCTTTTTCTTTGTCGATTATTCATGTGTTGGTTGGTCGAAAAAAGTTGTTGATGTGATTACGAAACTTTTACCTTCCCAAAACTTCCCTACCAACATCGAGTCCTGCTCGGCCTAGGCTTTTTCATGAACTGGGCTAGAAGTTTTATTGGGCAGTACCCCCCACACATCGAGCAAGATTTTACTCCACGCTCCGTGCCCCCTCGATGAAGCCTCCTAGCTTTCTCTGAGTCTATCGATAGTTTAAACTGTGTTTCCCAATTTAATGATGCCCGTGCTTTTGCTATTTCTAAATCTGGTTTTGACGCTTGTTCACCAAGTTTAACGATGTCCGCAACGTGAGCCGCGATTTTTGCAGCGATCACCCCCTCCTTGACATCGTCCACCGTGGGAAGCGCTAGATGCTCAGATGGTGTTACCACGCAAAGAAAATCTGCGCCAAATGCAGCAGAAAGGGCGCCGCCGATACCCGAAGTTACATGATCGTAACCCGGGGCAATGTCGGTGACAATGGGGCCCAACACGTAGAACGGTGCCCCTTTGCACACCGCCTTCTCGATTCGAACGTTTGCTTCGATGTGGTCCAGCGGCAGGTGACCAGGTCCTTCCACCATCACCTGCACATCCTTTGCCCATGCTTGCTCAACTAGCTCACCTAGAGTCAAGAGTTCCTGAAACTGTGTTACATCGGACGCATCGACCAGACACCCAGGCCGCATCCCATCGCCCAAGCTAAGCGTTAGGTCAAATTCTCGCGCGAGCTCAAGCAGGTAATCGAACTCTTTGTAAAGTGGGTTCTCTCGTTCGTTGTGGATTATCCAAGCCGCATGGAAAGCTCCTCCACGGCTCACGACATCAAGTAACCTTCTGCTTCGTCTTAAAGTTTCGACGACT
>DTYD01000148.1 GCA_012962055.1 Hadesarchaea archaeon | reverse complement strand
TCGTAGGGCTGACCAACATCAAGCGCCAGATTCTCGACCACGAATACCATGTCTTGCAGCGGTTCTTGCAGGGCAGTCCCAGCGTTGAACTCTATTCGGCAAACAAACAGCGGGCACAGCGGTTCTACAAGCGCATCAAATCCGAACAGGAGTATCCGCTCTCCATCCGTAAAGACCTCATTCGAGTCGAGTACCGAAACACAAAAATCGCACGCTACTGGATTCGCATCCCGGTCAAGCTCCGTCACGGTGGGGTCTGGGTAGCCATCAAGCCCCATTGTGGAATCACCGATGATCTTGAAATTTGTGAATCCAAACTGCTCAGATGAAATGGAGAATACTTCCTACATCTCACTGTCAAACGCGAAATTAAATTGAAAACATCCTACTCCTCAGTTCTCGCTCTAGATATGGAGATCCGACATGTGGTGTGTTCTGTGGACACAAGGTCGGGCGGGACCTGCTTCTACGGACGAGAGCTGAGGCGAGTGAAAGGGCACTTCTTCCACCTGCGGAGAAAGCTTGGACGGAAGAAACTGCGGAAGGTGATAAGGCGAATTGGGACAAAGAAAAGCCGCATCACGAACGATCAGTTGCATAAGATTACCAAGAGTATAGTAAACAAAGCTGAACAACGAAACGCGATAATTGCGATAGGAAAACTCAATGGCATCCGCAACAACCAAAAAGGACGAAAGTTCAACCGAAAGCTTAACTCTTGGCCGTTTTGGAAGCTCCGACAATACATTAAATATAAGGCAAGCTGGCGAGGAATAATGGTGGTTGAAGTGAGCGAAGCCTACACCTCGCAGCGGTGTTGGCGCTGTAGGACCATCGACGTGCGGAGCGGCAGGCATCACGGATTGTTCGAGTGTCCCCGATGCGGATTGAAAGAAAATGCGGACAGAAACGGTGCCTTCAACATAGGCAGACGGGCCTTGGGACAAGTCTCCAAGGTAGGGGCTGTCGTGAGCCATCCCGTAACTGGGACATTAAGGCAGAGCTTACACAGCAGCGTTCAATATTTGACCCTGGAAGCCACTCTTTTCGGAGGGTGGTAGTTCACCCCCCAGTTTGAACTTTATTGAGGGGGAGGAGTTGAAAATAATGGTCGATAAAGAGAGGAAAAATCTTCCTAAGGCGAAGCGAATCGTGGTGAAAGTAGGTACCAAGATTCTCGCCAATGCATGGTCTAGGCTTGACCCTAGTAAGGTCGGAAAACTTGTCGAAGAGACGATGAAATTGCGCGCCCGCGGGAAAGAAATAATAATAGTTTCGTCGGGTGCCATAGGGGCCGGAGTTGGACGCCTTAATCTGAAATCCCGGCCGAAGGAAATGCCCTCACTTCAAGCAACCGCAGCCGTCGGGCAGGGGATCCTTATGCAGATGTACTCAAAGTATTTCGGGGATTACGAACAGCCGGTCGCCCAAATGCTGCTTACCGGGGAAGACTTCACAGATCCCAGACGATATCATAATTTCAAAAACACTCTCGCAGCGCTGCTTAGGTGGGGAGTGATACCGATCGTGAACGAAAACGATAGCGTAGAGGTCGAGGAGATAAGGCTCGGCGATAATGACACCCTTTCGGCACATGTGGCGGTGGGGTCAGGCGCGGACCTTCTCGTAATACTCTCGGATGTTGGAGGGCTTTACAGGGGCTATCATGGAAAGAAGAAGCGAGGAGAGCTAGTTCGGACCGTTGAACGTGTTACCTCAAAAGTGGAAAGACTTGCAACTAGCAATTTTCGGGGTTTTGGCGGGATGCTCACGAAGATCAGAGCCGCCAAGATGACGACGAAGGCGGGAATACCTGTGGTACTAGCCAACGGGAAAGAGAAAAATGTGCTTGAACGGGTGGTGGCGGGGGAGGAGACAGGCACGCTCTTTCTGCCTGAAAGGAGGAAAAAATGAACGGAGTCGTCTCAAAATCCGTGGCCGCTCGCAGGGCATCTCTCAAGCTTGCAAACATTTCAACCGAGGCAAAAAATAAAGCTTTGCTAAAAATCGCGTCGGTTATTTCTGAACACAAGAAAACGTTGTTGAAAGCAAATGCAGAGGATGTCGAGGATGCCGAGCGTCTCTTAGCGCAGGGGAAACTTTCAAAAGCGTTCGTCCAGAGACTCAAGCTTAGCGATCACAAGTTGCAAGACGTTGTCGAGATGGTGCGAAGCGTCGCGAGGCTCGAGGACCCGGTAGGTAAAACGCTTTACGCGATGGAGCTCGACCGCGGCCTGGAGCTGTACAAGGTTTCATGCCCAATCGGCGTCATCGGAGCGATATTCGAAGCTAGACCGGATGTCCTACCCCAGCTCTCGGCCCTTTGTCTCAAGTCTGGGAACGCGGTGATCCTAAAAGGAGGCAAGGAAGCGAAGCGCTCAAACGAGGCGTTTTTTGAACTTATCCGCGGTGCCGCCGGGAGAACTGGAATCCCACACGGGTGGATTCAGCTCATCGAGGCCAGGCGGGAGGTGCGGGAGCTACTCAAACTTGACGAACACATAGATCTGCTTGTGCCGCGGGGTAGCAAGGAATTTGTGAAGTACATCCAAGCCAACACCCGTATCCCCGTGCTCGGCCACGCGGAAGGCGTATGCCACATTTACGTGGACTCGAAGGCGGATCTGAAGCAGGCGATCGATATATGTTATGATGCGAAGGTCCAGTACCCGGCAGTGTGCAATGCTGTGGAAACGTTGCTGGTGCACCGTGCCGCGGCCGGATATTTCCTGCCACGCATCGCGGGGCGGTATCAAGAGGCCGGGGTTGAAATCCGCGGGTGCGAGCGAGCGAGGAAAATCCTGCGCGGCATCAAAAAGGCCACTAAAAAGGATTGGCGGACGGAGTACTTGGACTTGATAATTTCGATCAAAATCGTGGACAGCGTAGAGGAGGCGGTCGACCACATCAACACTTACGGGTCGAAGCACACAGACGCGATCATAACACGTGACCGAGGGAGCGCCCTGAGGTTCCTCACGGGTGTGGATTCCTCGAGCGTGATGCTCAATGCTTCCACGCGGTTCAGCGATGGGTACAGGTACGGGCTCGGGGCGGAGGTCGGCATAAGCACTGGGAAAATTCACGCCCGCGGACCTGTCGGGCTCAGCGGGCTGACCACGGCCAAGTACATTTTGGTCGGGCACGGCCACATCGTTGCCGAGTACCTCGGGCCGCGCGCGAAACGATTCACACACAAGGCAATCAAACGGGCGTGGTGCACGAGGGGTGTCGGATGAAGTACAAAAAGATCGTTGTCGGGGGTACCTTCGACTGCTTTCACGATGGTCACAAAGCGCTTCTGCGCAGGGCCTTCGTAGATGGTGAGCGCGTGATGCTCGGCATCTGTTCGGATAAGATGCAGGAACTGCTGAGGAAGGACTCTGCGGGAGTACCACCTTTGGCGATGCGAATGTGGTCCGTCCTAGACTTTCTTCAAAAAGAAGGGCTGCTCGGGCGCACGGAGATAACAGTTCTTGAGGACCCATTCGGTCCGGCAGTCGAAGACGTGGAGGTCCAAGCGGTGGTTGTGAGCCCAGAGAGTCGCGAACGTGCAGAGAAATTGAATGAGATGAGGGCGTCGAAGGGGCTAGCACCGTTGGATATCGTGGAGATCCCGTTCGTCCTCGCCGAGGATGGAAAACCGATTTCCTCGATAAGGGTGAGGTACGGGGAGATGAACGGGCGCGGAAAAATATTGAAACCATCGCGCGTACCGTAAACATGATAGATTTTAAGCCAGTAGTGTCGTTTGATTGATGGGCTAAATGCACCCATCTCACGACATCAGGGGAACTAAAGACAGGGAGCTGGAGGGGCGCAAGATAACCCTCTGCATCACAGGTAGTGTGGCCGCAGTCAAATCCCCGGAACTCGCCAGGGAGCTCATGCGTCACGGGGCGGATGTGCGGGCTGTGATGTCCCAGAAGGCGACGGAACTGATAACCTCTCAGCTCATGCACTGGGCAACGGGCAACGAGGTGGTCACCCGGCTCACCGGCAGGCTTGAGCACGTTGAACTGGCGCAGTGGTGTGACCTTGTCTTGGTGGCCCCAGCGACAGCGAACACTATCGGAAAAATAGCATGGGCAATCGACGACACCCCTGTGATCTCCGTGGTTTCTGTGGCTCTTGGGTTGAAGAAACCTGTCGTCTTAGTCCCCGCGATGCACGGATCGATGTACGGGCACAAGCTGTTCCAAGAAAATTTGGAAAAGCTCAGCTCCGCAGGCGTACATTTGATCGAACCATTTTTTGAAGAAGGGAAAGCAAAGTTAGCAGTTGCAGACGAGATCGCGCGGCAGGTCATACAGATTTTGGGTCCAAGGGACATGGAAGGCATGCGAGTCCTCGTGACCGCAGGTCCGACGGTTGAGCCGATCGATCCTATAAAAATGATAACCAATCGAAGTTCCGGAAAAATGGGCATAGCGGTGGCCAGGGCAGCGGTCTCTAGGGGCGCAGAAGTGGTCCTGATATACGGTCCGGGGACGGAAATGCCTCCTTCCAACGTGGAGCTGGTACAGGTACAAACTACCAGAGAGATGCGTGAGGCGTTCGAGCGCGAACTGAAACCTGCCCCAGATGTTATAGTATCCACTGCGGCGGCGCAGGATTTTTTGGTCGAACAGCCGGCCGAACAAAAGCTGAGGCACACCGAACCGCCGACGCTGAAGCTTGTTCAGGCCCCCAGGGTGCTCGACAATGCACGGAAGCAGGCGCCGGGAGCTTTCATCGTCGGATTCAAGGCGGAGTACGGTGTCACGGACGAAGAACTCGCAACCGCCGCGCGCAACAAGCTGGAGGAACTCGGGCTTGACATGGTGGTCGCAAACGATGTCTCGAGGCCCCGCGCCGGGTTCGGGACGGAGACGAATGAAGTTGTGATAGTTTCCTCACTTGGAGTTAAGCCCATGCGCTCGACGAAGGCCGAGATAGCTAGAGCGATTTTAGATGCCGCGGTGACGAAGCTTCGGGGTCGTAACTGATGCCAGAAGCTACTGCGTTCGTTCCGGCCCACATCTCAGGGTTTTTTCAACCGTGTTATTTGAAGACTCCGGAACGCACGGGTTCACGTAACGGCGGCCTCTGTCTAGATCTCGGCGTGTTCACCAAAGTTCGGGTCAAGCCAGCCGATCGAACGAAGGTGAAAATATCCATTGATGGCAAACGGGCACCCGAGGCGAAGACGACCATGTCCGCGGTCAGGCAGCTTCTCAGCGTGGCAAGTGGCTCGTTTGAAATCGAGGTGGACCATTACTGTCAGGTTCCGGTCGGGGCGGGATACGGGGCGAGCGGGGCTGGGGCTCTCGGAGCCGTCCTAGCTCTCTCCAAAGCGTTGAAATTACGAGCTTCTCTCAAAAAGCTCGTTGGGATGGCCCACGTTGCCGAAGTTACGTGTGGTACGGGATTAGGGGATGTCGGCGCCCAAATCCTGGGTGGGTTGGTGACAGGGCTTCAGCCGGGAGCACCTCCTTACGGGCGATGGAGACGAATACCTGTCTCTCAGGATTTCAGAGTAATATGTGCGACACTTTCCCCTCTATTCACGAAGAAATTTCTTCACGACTCCGGCTTCAGGCGGCGGGCCAGCAAGCTTGGAGGTCTGGCGCTCGAAAACGTGGTCAAACGTCCCACGATCGAGGGTTTCATGCTCGCCTCACGTGAGTTCGCGGAGGGGCTCGGTCTTCTTGACGGGAAACTGAGAACACTAATCCAGACAGCTGAGGAAGCGGGGGCGGTGGGGGCAAGCCAAATAATGATTGGTCGGGCGATATTTGCATTCGTGAGCACGAACAAACTTGAGGCAGTTAGACACGCATTTTCAGAGATTCTAGAACCAAGCTCAATCTTTGTGACGAATATAAATAGAAAAGGTAAGTTCTGTTAATTTAACTTACAAACATCGTTTGGATTGCCGATGAGCACTTAATGCGCATCGGTTTCTAACACGCCCGACTCGATTTT
>DTYD01000147.1 GCA_012962055.1 Hadesarchaea archaeon | reverse complement strand
GGCATAATAAACGTGTATACAAGTACCAACACGCAGAAGTAAAGCGGTTCCAGCGTGAACACGATGGATGTGATTATGGCCGGCACAATAATGATAATGCCCGTACTGAAAGCGAGGCCAAACGTTCTGACCCTCTGGCGCCGGTAGAGCACCAGCAGCTTTCCGCCCAGCCCGAGCAATAGCGCCTCGAGCCCAAATGCCAAAGAACCCAGTAGGGTAAGGATGTACAGGGTATCGATGGAGCTCAAACCCACCACCGTTAGAATTACGATAACGCATGGTTTAAAGTTGAACCAAAAACGAGAGCAACGCAGAATGGCCGAGATCCTCAAGCGGCTGAGCGCGAAGTTCGAGCCTTGGCGCCGCTTCCCGAGGGACCCATTTTTATTGCTGGTGAGCACCGTGCTGTCTCAAAACACAAACTGGCACAACACACGAACCGCCTACGATCGCATCGTCGCCAGATTTAGGACACCGAAACAGTTGGCAATGGCCGAAGAGCGCAAAATCCGAGAACTGATACGGCCTGCCGGCCTTTACCGGATGAAGTCCAAACGGCTGAAGGAAATCTCCCACGTGATACTGGAAAAATACGGGGGCGACCTGAACTCTGTGCTCCGTATGCCCTACAAAAAAGCTAGGGAGGAGCTGTTGTTGCTTCCAGGGGTTGGTCACAAGACGGCCGATGTCGTGCTGGCGTTCGGAGCCGGAAGGGACGTGCTGCCAGTTGATACCCATGTGTTTAGAATTTCAAAGCGCTTGGGTTTCGCCGCGCCCGGGGACGATCCCGATCAGGTCAAAATAAAGCTCGAAGCGGCGACACCCCGGGGGCGGAGGGCCGACGCTCATATGTTCTTGATTGAACTCGGCAGGCGCCAGTGCCGCACACGAAACCCGCTTCACGAAGCATGCCCGATTAACGATCTCTGTCCGATAGGAATTCGCTATTTACGAGGTCAACCTTCAGGCTCAAGAACGAGATAAGAATTGAGAATCTCACAGATATTTTTCGCAAGCACATGGTAACAGCAGTCGACGCCGGCTTTCCCCGTGGAAATGTTGAGAACGTAGTCCCTGCAGGTACAAAAATTTTTGACGACTTCATATTCGCCGGATTTCCCGCGCACGAACCATCGTTGCCCCCTTTTCACAACACGCCGATGTTTGACTGCCTCCAAAGCTCTCTCGCCCCGACCGCCGTAAACTTCCGTAATTTCTCGTTCGAGATCTGGTGTCAGTGCCTCTCTTTGTTTTAATCGCGCGAACAGCTCTTCCTTTCTGCGCTTGAAGGTCTCCAAAATCATCAACGACCCAGTCTAATTAAGTGTATGTCAATAATTAGTGTGATGTTTGGGCACACCCTGGCCCTGCTACGGGAACACGGCATAAGGCTCAGCAAGCGAGCGGGACAGCACCAAGTAATTGACCCCACCGTTTTGGAGCGGATGATTGACTATGCCAAACTCTCACGCGACGATGTTGTGCTTGAAATTGGTCCCGGAACCGGAAATTTAACGCTATCACTTGCACAGCGCGCTGGGAAGGTGATCGCTGTGGAGCGAGATAGTAGATTCATGAAAATCCTGAAGCAGCGGTTAGATGATTGTTCAAACGTCGAGCTAATTTGTGGCGATGCGTTGCGCGTCGAGTTCCCGAAATTCAATAAGGTGGTGGCAAACCTGCCTTACGGCATTTCCTCCGACATCACATTTAGGTTGCTCGATCATGATTTCGTCTTGGCGGTTTTGATGTACCAGCGGGAATTCGCCGAGCGGCTCGTGGCTAATCCCGGCTCAGAAAATTATAGCCGCTTGACTGTGAATGTTTATTACCGCGCAAGTGTTGAGTTGCTCGACGAGGTACCGCCTGCAGCATTCGTACCTCAACCAGAAGTCACTTCATCGATCGTCAAACTCAAACCATGGAGACCGCCATTTAAGGTCGCAAACGAAAGCTTGTTTTTCAGGGTGGTGAGGGCGTTATTTCAGCATCGCCGCCAAAGGGTTAGAAATGCCCTCAATCGCTCGTTTGAAGAGGTGTTTCAAAAACGACCATCAAAAGCTGAGAGGCGGGCAATTATAGATCAAAAATTACCTAAGGAACTAGCAGAGGCCCATGTGGTGGAACTAGAACCCGAAAAATTTGGGGAAATCGCAAATATTCTTGCCGTAACATGAACCATACACTTGGGTAAGCTACCCCTATCACTTAACAGTGGGATGACCTAACTTTTGCGTGTTCATAAAGCAGTTAGAGGTCGATCAAACATCGAACTGCTATGTAGGGGGTGCTTTGCTACCAGAGTTCGATAAAGTCGTCGCGAACCTCCTCTTACGGCATCTCCTTCGACATCACATTCAGGTTGCTCGAACACAAATTCGGCTGGCTGTGCTGATGTTTAAACTATCGCGGTTAACACGTCAAGGCAACTCGCAGTCAGTTTACAGCATTATGACATTTTGGAATTCAACGCATGGGTTATGTTTTTCGATGTGGGAAGGAAGCTTCTTCTGTGCTACAACAAGATGGAAACATCGAGGTTGAAATCGGATTTATTTCAATTACTTTAGCATTATGCTTAAATCAAAAATCTTCTCGAAACCTCTATTTTCCTCTCCGCTTCCAAGACCTTGAGCCAAGTTGAAGCGGTCGACCTAGGTGACCTCCCCTCGCTCTCGCAGGGGGCTTCCACCTTTTCGATGCGCCACGCCCGTCACCGGGGCGCAGGGTTCGCCCAACGCTACCGGAAGCTTGCGAGGTT
>DTYD01000146.1 GCA_012962055.1 Hadesarchaea archaeon | reverse complement strand
CTGTGCCGCGTATTATCTCCCTTAGTGACATCCAGCAACTTCTCCAGCATCGGGTCCAATTTTTTCCATATAGGGGCCGCATTTCTGGGGTCGATCGGCAGCTCCAGGATGCCGTCCACAGCTGCAATTACCGCGTCAAATGTCAAATCACCCTTCACCATTTTCCAGCTCCTTCAGCCTGTCTTCAATCTGGGAAAGCTTCAGCTCGCGCCGACGTTCGCCCTCGCGCGGACCGTGACGTCTGAATTCGGCCCGGAGGGTCCGGAGGAGTTCGGCCTCGGCTAAAAGCAGAAGCTTCGACAGGGGGGGCTCGCCACGCCTCCGGTACCAGCAGTGTTCAAGTATTGCCAGCCCCACATGCCAGGCAATGGCCAGGGCTACCACAAACGGTAAAGTACCCAACTCGCCCGCTGATGCTTTGGGCAGGTGTTATTTATAAGTGGGTAAAAACCCCGGGTCGCCACTGGGATAAATCAGGTCCTACACCATTTCACGACGTCTTCGAAAAGTTTTTCCCCATCCGCCTGTTTCAGGGCAAATTCATTCCCTCGCTTTCGATAGCGCTCCACCGTCAACTCCGGGTCGGCATGCTCTGACCTGAATCGCTTCAGCTCCTTAAGTTCCAGCGGCATCGAGATCAACCCTGTTTTGAAGTGCATGGAGTAGGGTGCCCGCACATCCCCCATGGGTTTGATTATGGAAGCGTCGAAGAGAACTTTATCCTCGCGCATTTCTTTTTTGGCGGTTTCCGATGTTGTCAATCCGGGAAACTTTTCCGATACTCGAGACTCGATAAACCGCACGATGTCGGCGTAAAAGCTGAACGGATTTCGTTCCCTCCGTTCGGCTCTGAGACGTTTCGGCCGGTAATCTTTGGGAAGTTCGTGGGGCTTGAACTGCGCCCAGAGCTGGAAACCTCGCGACCCTGAAAATTTCATCGCTGGCTCTATCCCGTAGCTGGAAATTACCTCATGTGCCGTATATACAACTCGTTTTGTCTTTTCCATCTGCACTTTTTTGCCAGCGTCGAAATCGATTACGAGCCAGTCGGGGCGGTCACATTCTATCCTGTGAATGTACGGGATGAAATCAACGCCGTGGACATCGAGCCACCTCTCGACATCCCCAGCGTTCTTTATCGTGATGTATTTCGGACCAAGCTTGCGCTGCAGCCATGCCCTTCCCGTAAAAAGTCTGAACACCGAAACCCAGCGATCGCGGCAGAACTCCAGCAGCGCATCGACGACGTGAGGATAGTACCGCTTCGCACGGTAGACCTTGAGGTAATCGGGATTGAGTTCATCCTTGATTTGACGCCACCGGTGTTCGAAATATGTCCTACCTCCATCCGTGATGGCGTACATCCCGTCGCGCTCCTCGACCCACCCTTTTTTGACAAGTGAATCGAGAAGTTCTTTTGTCTCACCTTTCAAGAACTTTTGCCCGGTATCGCGGCTGACTTTTTCCTGAATGTGATTGATGTCGACGAACTTACCTTTGCGCTTGATGGCCAGTGAGGTGAGCACGTGGTCTGCCGTGGTCGCCCTTGCCATTCGCCCACCGGCTACAGATCTTTCAACTTTTCACCGAACAGTTTCTCGGAGCATCCCCAGCACACAAAGCGTGCCCTTGCCTCACCAGGTCTGACGACCTTGATGTAAGCGGCGTCGTAGCTCATTATCTGGATGCCCTTGCCGCAGACCTTACACTTCGGCCCCTTTGTACGCATGGTCATCAAATTAACTTCGCGCTCAGAATTAATAACTTACATGCCGAAGTTATATTGATAAAATGCTGCCCATTCTACGCCCGCCAAAGTTCGACTTGGATGAGCTTGCGCAGATTCAAAACCGGATCGCAAAAAAGATCAAACAGCGGGACGAATTCAAAAAACTTGAGGTGATAGCCGGGTGTGATATTTCTTTCTCTGAGGATGACCTCGCCTGGACTGCCTGCGCCGTACTTGACTACAAAACGCTTGAAGTGCTGAAGCACAAAACTATTAAAGTCCGCATCAAATTTCCTTACATTCCCACTTTTCTGGCCTTCCGGGAGTTAGAAGGAATGTTGAAGATGCTGCAGGGGGTGGAAGCGGATGTTTACATGGTTGGAGCACACGGCTTCGCCCACCCACGGCGAGCTGGGCTAGCATGCCATCTCGGAGTTGTATTAAACAGACCGACTTTGGGAGTTGCAAAATCGAAACTATGTGGCGAGGCCCAGACGCCGCCAAACCGAAAGGGCGCATATATGCTGTTGAAAGACGGTGGCGAAACAATCGGGGCGGTACTCCGAACACGGCCCAACGTAAAACCTGTTTATGTCAGCGTTGGACACGGACTCTCCCTGGGGACCGCGATAAAAATAACCCTTAACATGACACGTGATCATCGCTTGCCGGAGCCCCTCCGCGCCGCACACGAACTGGCTACGAAAGCGATGTGGGGCTAGATTTTAGTATTGTGAACTTATTTTAGGAGGGTGATGCGGTGAAACTCGGTCTTTCGAGCTTATTATTCGTCCGCAACACCATCGAGGAAGCCATTCGGATAAACAGTGAACTGGGTGCCGAGTGCGTGGAAATAATCTACGACGTTCCCCACTTCCCCCCGAATTATGACCTGCGCAAGCTCGCCAGCATAAAGGAATTGCTGGGAAGTTACGGATTGGGCGTCTCGGTACACGGTAGCTTCTGGGACTTGAACCCCGCCAGTCATCACAGAAAGCTCTGGGAATTGTCGCTCGAGCAAATGAGGAAGAGCATCGACGCCTGCCGCATGCTGGGGGGGGGAGATAACCGTTGTGCATTTCGGAAAGTGTCCGGTGCCAGAAGCCCTGGAACTCTTAAAGGGATCCAAAGAACGTTATCGTGAGTTCATCACTCAGTGCTTGGTCTACGCACGAGATCGTGGAGTGACCATAGGATTTGAAAATGCTGGGAGGGACCCACGTTCTTACCCATCTGATGTGGAAGAACTAAAGTTTCTCCTCTATGACTTGGAAGGAGCCAAAATGACGTTTGATGTTGGACATGCTCATTTGGCGGCGCGTAGAGCTGGAGGAAAAGCAACAGGATTCGTGATTGCCGGGCAAATCAAGGAAATGCGCAAACACATAGCCCATGTCCACGTACACGACAACCACGGCAAGACGGATGATCACCTGCCGCCCGGGGACGGCGAAATAGATTTCAGACCAATCGTTGATGCCATAAAAGACATAGGGTATAACGGGCTTTTGATAGCTGAACTCTGGAATCCAAAGAAAATTTTTGAAACGGGAAAAAGAGGGTTAGAAAAACTCAAGAGACTTTTCAGAATCACCTGATTTCTGCAACCACGGTGGTGAACACCGGCCCCCGGACATCAATGCGCTTTTTGTTGGCCGTTATGTACCGCTGTGCGACCTTGTCTATCGCGAGGTTGATGTCGCTGGGCAACTTCACGTTCCGCGCGCGTGTCTTGACCGCCCTCTCGCCGCGTTCCGCCGCCCGCTCTATTTCCCTAGCTGCGAGGTTCGCGAACGCATCCATGTAATTTATCCCTGTAGGTACACCCTGTTTTCTCACTTTGCCGAGAAACTCGTCCTTCACCCATCCCCTCGGCGGGACCCCCACCACATTGCCATCGCTAACGTAAACCTCGTTAAAACCCGCTGGACCCACAAGCTTAGTCTTTCCCTCGGGCTCGACCACCCTCACTCGGACGTGTTTTCCTAGGAGTTTTCCTTCAAAAGCCTTGAACTCGCACGGGCTCGGCTCATCGGCGTGTTTTCTCGCAGTTCTGAATATTGCCGCGGCAATCATTTTCCCAGTACTTGTCCCCGGGCTACGGGCAATTCTTATCATTTTTGAGAGTTCAGCGTCGGAGAACTTTGCCTTTTTGTAGAGGTAAGGGTAGGCCAGCGCTCGGATGTCTGTCTCGCCGATCCGAACCATCAGTACGCGCTCCAACCCTATGCCAAGATTGAAGACGGGGTAAGCGATGTCATAATTGCTGAGAGGGACCGGGCTGTAAAAGCCAGCGTCGCCGACCTCAATCATTTCTCCGGTCTTTGGATGTTCTACAAAGACCTCAAATTCGGTCCGCGGGGCGTAGTACTTCGACGTTGCAAGTTTGATTGAGAATTTAACGTGGTCAAAACCAATCCTGCTCAATATCTCTCTCGTTATCCGTTGTCCATCCTCTAAACTTATTTCCTCCGCGGCGATAACGATCGAAGCCGTCCAAGACTCGTAAAGATGCGTCGGGTCCAGCCGTTGTTCCCTTCTGAACTTTTGGCCTATTGAAAAAAGCTGCAGGGGCAGAGGTTCGCGTTTGAGCGTCTCCTTCAGCACGGAGAACCATCCTGCAGTGGTATGCGAGCGTAGCGTCAGGTCGGTTGGGATGGGTTTCAGCTTCTGGAACTCAGAAAAGAGCGACAGGATCCCGCCAGCCTGTTCCTCTTTGAGTCCCAATTCCTTGACCAAAATCTCCACCAAATCGTCTGAGGATATCTCACTCTGCTTGTAGCGCCTGAAGATTCCCTGAAGCTCTTTGACTTTATTGAAATCCGGGACGATTTTACGTATCTCCTGAATTTTCTTTCGGCTGATGCCTATATCGGGGCGGTCCAATCCGGCTAAGAAAAATAGGCGGTCGAGTATCACGGGGGCCTCCGGACCGTACTGTGCTATAATTTCTTTCTTGTCTATTATCGTGGGCACGGAAACTTCGTTGAAACCAAGCTGGAGCAATATGCGTCTCATTTTAGCAATGAGTTCCTGCAGCTCGTTCGGCCTGCCTTTCCCCTGAAGCGAAAAAAACCTTCCCTCTTTTTTGATAAGATCTGCGGTTTCCAGCCATGTCGCTTCGTAATCTTTTCTGGCAGCGGTTGTGATCTTCGCCGTGTCGAACCTCACTCGAAGCGCCTCCGTTTCAAACGCTCAAGTGCTTGTTCTAGCCTCTGCTGTCTCAAAGCCATGGTGAGGTCTCCTCTCGTCTTCTCCAGCACTCCCCTCACCACATCCTGCTTTCGTTTCATGCCTGGCAGGATCGCGTCAGCATAATCAAAACTCATGAGAATCTCGTGAATGTCTTCCATCGCCTTTAACACCCGCTCGGCCTCCGCTATCTTATTAGCTCTTATTAGGTCCAGTACACGGCGCCTGAGCTCACCTACCGCATCCGTCAAAGCGGATAGGTAAGGCTGGTATGGGATTTTAAGTTCATCCGGCGTGAGGAGTCTGCCCTGTCTAATGAACCCTTCGAACAACTTAGCTTCGCAGTACTCCTGCTGGGCCGCCAGAACGGTGCCAGAATGCATCCAAACCGGGTCTTGTTCGAGAGTTTTTTCCAGCCCACTTAACCCAGCTTTCGCATCCTCCAACATGTTCTTCGTTACGACCTGGTCTCCACGATGCATCGCCGCTATTGCGCGGGCGGATGCCCTTATCACCCGCCGTGAAAGATCCAGCGCTTTCTCACGGAGCTTCTCCTGCCTGTCGAAATACCTTCTTATACGCTCAAGTGACTTCTTCATCCTGATACCCAAACTAACTAGACATCCGGACTTTTCAAGCTTGGGATGGGGTTAGACCCAGCTATCGTCCGCCGAATTCCTTGCTCACCTTCAAAATATTCGTCTTCCAGTACCTCGTCTTAGTTATTGCGTGTTTCCGCTCGAGGTTGTTCACCAAGGCGCTAAGCTTGGACTTTGACATGTCGACCTCCCGCCTCAGCTTGTCTTGGCGGGCCTCGCCCCCCGTCCGTATGATCGCTTCGAATACCCTGCGTTCATCCTCTGTGAGGGTCATTAACGCCACCCTGACGGCACGCTCACTTGCATATTGTTTGAAAACAAACACGAGCACGGCCGCTATTGACCCTGCCACAATTGCCATTATTCCGATCCCAATCAAAATCGTGGATAAATCCAAACCTGGCGTAGGATTAAACGGGCCATAAAGAAGTAGACCCAAACTAAGCTGTAGGATCACGACGAGCGCCACCACGCCAAAAGCTTCTCGTATCGTCATCCACCAACCATGATTTAGGACACTTAAAACCACATAAATCTTTTGAGGCAAAAACAGGTTAAAAATCAAAAAGCGGGAGCAATCGGCTTTTTTGAACGATAAGGGGTGAAAATAAGCTCTTTTTTCAGACAAATAATGTGTCTTGGACAAATTAAAATGAAAATTGGACGGTTTTTCGGGATTCGGTAAATACCCTTTTTTATAAAAATTCATGCGGAGGGATCAAAAATGATCTGCAAAAAAGTTGGCCGCACGGTCCTGAATGCGGTGCTCAGATGGGAACGGTACTGGAACGCTCCGATATTGGGGTGCTCGGCAGAAATGCGGCTAACTGGAATAAAAAATCGGAAGGAGGTGAAGAAGAAATGAAAGTGATCCCGAAAATGGCGGGTGCACTGATCCTCATGGTGATTTTGGTGGCCTCGGCCTCGGTCGTCGCTGCTGACACCGCGGATACGAAGGATAGCCCATCATACCAAATCACAGTGGGGGATGAAGATGAAAGCGGCAATGT
>DTYD01000145.1 GCA_012962055.1 Hadesarchaea archaeon | reverse complement strand
TAATTTCTACTTTTTCAATAAATATGGTAAAATTTATATACAAAAATGACCGATTTATGGAGGGATGTGCCATGGAGGAGGTCCTTGAGGTACAGGTGAAAGAGACGTGCTGTACGCTTACACCGGGCGTGGGTGATGATGGCGGAATAAGGGTTATGCCAGCTTCGCGATGCCTTTGCGTCCAAGCGACCGCCAGAGAATCCACCTTGGGACGCGGCGAAGACGGTCGGTTTTCGGGGGAGAAAAAATGATTTCGAAACGCGTGATGGGGTTGCTACGGTCAAAGGCGTCGTATCCGCTAGCCCGCAGGTATGATATCAAATCACCGGAAATAATCAATCTTGCCTCAAACGAAAGTCCTTATGGTCCATCGCCGCGCGTGATCAAAGCGCTTAAGCGTGAGGTTGAAAGGATAGGATTATATCCAGATCCACGTGCTACGGAACTTAAAAAAGAGATAGCCAATTACGCCGGCGTGAAGGTCGGGTGTATCGCTGTAGGAAACGGTTCCGACGAGCTCATGGAACTGGCTTCCAGGGCTTTTTTGGACCCAGGGGACGGGTGGCTCATCCCGCTGCCGACGTTTGCGATGTACGAACTGGTGTGCAGGGGAAACGGGGGAAAACCGAAATTTTTCAAGTTGCCGAACCTCGAATGGCGCCCTGAATATCTCAGACGCGCATTGGGTGAGGCGAGACTGGCGTTCCTGGGGAGGCCGAACAATCCAACGGGCAACGGAATAAGTGCGGATGGGCTGAAGGACCTCCTCAGAAGCGGGAAGTTGATCATCGTGGACGAAGCGTACGTCGAGTTTGCCAGAAATTCGGTCACGAAGCTCGTGCCCAGGTTCGAGAACCTCATCGTGCTGAGAACTTTCTCAAAAGCTTTTGGACTTGCCGGCCTCAGGGTTGGCTACGCGGTCGGAAACCCCAGGCTCATCAAAGTGCTCGAGAGCATCCGTGCGCCGTTCAACGTCAACCGCATGGCTCAGGCCGCGGCAATCACCGCTCTGAGGGACAGAAGCTACTTGTGCAAAGTCGTTGATGCTATTCGAAAGGAAAGGGAATACCTGCGCGGAGAGCTCTCCAAACTGGGCTTACGTGTGCTGCCATCGGACGCGAATTTCTTGATGGTAAACGTGGGCATCCTCAGAACGAACGCACCAAAACTGTGCGATTATCTGGCGCGCAAGGGGATCCTGATCCGTGACCTGTCGAACTTCAAGGGCGCTGGTTCAGGTTGGGTCCGAATCAGCGTCGGCAAACCCGAACAAAACAGGAAACTCCTAAAGGTAATAAAACGATTCAAAGGAGGTGTATGAAGTGACAGTCAAAATTGCTGTGCCGAAGGGACACCTGGAGAACACGACCGTACAATTGCTACAAGATGCGGGCATCGGGGTGATCGGCAGGGACGGGCGCCAGCTGTTCGCCAGGACGAACGACCCGGAGATCGAACTGGTATTCGTCAGGGCGGAGGACATCCCGGACTTTGTCGTCAGAGGGTCGACAGACCTGGGCATTACGGGCTACGACCTAATCCGCGAAAGTGGCGATACGGATGTGGCGGAACTGCTGGATCTGGAGTACGGCTCCACGCGCTTGGTGGTAGCGGCGAGTGAAAAATCTGGAATCAAATCCGTGCGCGATATAAAACCAGGCACAAGGGTGGCGACTGAATTCCCGACAAATACAAAACGATACTTCGCGGAGAAGGGAATCGAGATCGAACTCGTCGACATCACTGGAGCCGCCGAGATATCGCCACTGATAGGCCTGGCGGACCTGATCGTCGACGTGAGCAGCACCGGCACGACTCTGCGGGCACACGGACTGAAGATAATCGACACGATCCTGGAGAGCACATCCAGGCTGATAGCCAACCGCAAAAGTCTGAAGGAAAAGAAGGCCAAGATCGACGACGTCGTCACAGCCATCAGCAGCGTAGTCAAGGCGAGAGGGAAGAAGCTGGTGCTGATGAATGTGCCCGAATCGAAACTCGAAAAAATCAGACGGGTGATGCCGGGTATGGCGGGGCCAACCGTCTCTCGTGTTGAGGGTGCGAAAGCGATGCTGGCGGTTCAGGCCGTGGTCGACGAAGCCGAGGTCTACAAAGTCGTGAAACGTGCCAGGGAAGCCGGAGCCAAGGACATCCTCGTCATACCGATCGAGCGAGTGCTGCCATAACCTGAACAGGGGGATCGGAGTGCTGGTGGTCCCGAGCGTGGATATAATGCGCGGACGTTGCGTCCAGTTGGTGGGGGGAAAGCCGGAAACCGAGCGTGTCTACGGCGAACCGGTCGAGATAGCACAGCGATGGGTGGCAGGGGGAGCAAGTTACCTGCACGTGGTCGACCTAGACGCCGCTATGGGTACGGGTGATAACTTTCAAAAGGTCGCCGAGCTCATATCGAACGTTGGAGCACGCGTGGAGGTGGGCGGCGGTGTCCGAACGCTTGAGCGCGCCAACGAGTTATTTGGGGCGGGGGCCGACAGGGTGATCCTGGGCACGGCCGCTGTCAAAAACCCGGAACTGGTCAAAAAACTCGTCAAAACGGCGGGGGGGGCACGTGTCATGGTGGCGCTCGATTCCCGTTCTGATAAAGTGACCATCGATGGCTGGCGCTCCCGGACCGAAAAAACAGCGGCCCGGCTGGCGAAAGAGTTTGAACGGATTGGAGTTGGGTCGTTATTGTACACGCGCGTAGATGTCGAGGGAAGCATGCGGGGGGTGGCCGCACGAGAAATCAAAAAGCTGGTTGAATCGGTTGGGATACCGGTGTTCGCTTCTGGCGGAGTTGGAACGCTGGATGACATCCGTGCTGTAAAAGAAACCGGAGCAGCAGGGCTGGTTGTTGGAATGGGGTTATACGAGCGTAAGTTCACATTGAGACGGGCGATGGAGGTGGCAGAAGGATGAGAGTCGGTGGGGCCGAGAGAAAAACAAAAGAAACTGAAGTAAGGGTTAAAATCAATCTTGACGGCGCCGGCAGGGTTAGAGTCGACACCCCCATCAAGTTCTTCAACCACTTGCTCACCAGTTTTGCCAAGCACGGTTGTTTCGACCTCGACATTAACGCCCGCGGTGACTTCCCGCACCACATATCCGAGGACACCATGATCGTGCTGGGCGAGGCCGTTGAACGGGCCCTGGGCAAGAAGGCCGGAATTGAATGCATGGGCGACGCGATAGTGCCGATGGACGACGCGCTGGTGATGGTTGCTGTGGATCTGAGCGGGAGGGCCTTTCCGGATATAGAGGTCAGGTTCACGAAGCGGAAGCTGGACGATTTGAGCAGCGATTTGGTAACCCACCTGTTACAGACGCTGGCGACGAACGGAAAGTTCAACCTGCACGTAAAAGTCCTGCGCGGCAAAAACGACCACCACAAAGCAGAAGCCATTTTCAAGGGGCTGGGGGTAGCGTTAGGTAAAGCCGTGCGCAGGGCACCCAGAAAGGGAGTACCCAGCACGAAAGGTGTGTTATGAACTCAATCAAGACGGTCAAATTAAGCGAATGCTCCGAAAAGGAGCGTGAAGCCCTTCTGAAACGATCCGAGCTGAACATCCGTTCCGTCCTGCCGCAGGTGGTCAAGATAGTCTCCGACGTCCGGGGGGCCGGTGATAAAGCGCTGTTGAAGTACGGTGAGCGTTTCGACTGTACAAAACTCAGGGGGGGCGAACTTCGGGTGAGTGAAGCTGAGTTTCAACTGGCATGCAAACAGCTGGATACCGCAACCGTGAGGGCAATTGAAAAAGCCGCTGGATCTATAAAAAGATTTCACGTCAAACAACTGCCGCAGGGGTGGACAACGCAACTGGCCCCCGGCGTGAAGGTCGGACAGCTCGTGAGGCCGCTGGAGAGCGTAGGCATCTACGTCCCGGGGGGTCTCGCGAGATATCCATCAAGCCTGCTGATGGCGGCGATCCCTGCGAGGGTGGCCGGCGTAAAACGGGTCGTTGTCTGTACCCCTCCGGTCAAAAACGGAAAAATCGACGCCGCTGTACTCGCGGCGGCCAAAGTAGCCCGTGTAGATGCGGTGTTCAAGGTCGGCGGGGCCCAGGCTATAGCGGCGATGGCATATGGAACCGAGACCGTGCCGAGAGTGGACAAAATCGTGGGGCCTGGAAACGTCTACGTCGTCGCTGCAAAGCAAGCGGTGGCCACAGATGTCGATATAGACTTCGCGGCCGGCCCCAGCGAAGTTCTGATCGTGGCGGATAACTCAGCCGTGCCGAGTTTCGTCGCGGCGGACCTCGTTTCCCAGGCTGAACACGACCCGAATGCGGCGGCGGTCTTGGTGACGACCTCGAAGGAGCTGGCATCGAAGGTCCAAGAACTCGTGGAGAAGATGATTGAGGAGGATCCACGCAAACAGGTGGTGCGGAAGGCGCTGGAAAAATATGGTAGAATAGTGTTGGTGCGGAACCTGAACAGGGCAATCGAATTCGCCAACGACTACGCCCCAGAACACATCCAGCTCATGGTAAAACAGTCGCGTAAATTGCTGAAGCAAATAAAAAACGCGGGGAGCATATTTGTTGGTGCATATTCCCCCGTGGCGGCAGGAGATTTTGCAGTAGGGCCCAACCACATCCTGCCAACCGGCGGCGCAGCGAGGCGACGTTCCAGCTTGTCGGTGCTGAACTTTGTGAAGCTACTGACCGTGCAAGAACTCAGCGAGGAGGGTCTAAAACGGGTCGCGGAGACAGCGAAGCTGCTGGCCGAAGTGGAGGGCCTGCCAGGACATGCCAGAAGCATTGAGGAGAGACTAAGAAAGGTGTAGTAAATGGGAACCGGGCGAAGGGCGATGGAAAAAACGAGGGGGGCAAACGCTGGACGTGCCGGAGAGTTGATAGAGCTTTCACGAGTTACCAGGAGGATGACATTCGAACAGAAACTCAGGTTGATGGAAGAGGCAGCACGTATACTGAGGAAGGGAAGATCTATGAAGGACGTGTTGCGGCAAGCTGACGAGGTTCGGGGGAGGAGCATGTGAAAATCGGTGCCCTGCGAGAGGTGACGTCAATTTTGAAACACATGCTCATCCCGTACGTCGTGATCGGTGGCGTGGCGGCTGTGTATTACGATGTGCCGAGGATGACATTTGATGTCGACATTCTGATTCCTCGTTTGAAGGAGTTGCAGGCGAAGAGACTAGCGCGCTTGCTCCTCAAGAAGGATCCATCGCTGAACATCGAGGAGGTTAAGAGGATTCTCGGAGGGAGCGGGGTCATCCGAGTCGACTGGAGCAGAACCACTGTGGTCGACTTCGTGGTCAGAGGAGGAGTAGACCGTGTCTTGCAGCGGGCAGTGGAAGCAGGGGGTATCAAAATCGTCTCCCCGGAGGACTTCATCCTCCAGAAATTATCCCTCATCCACGGAGCTCCGCCGGGACAGATAAGATTCCAGGACCGTGATGATGTGAAGGTTCTGCTGGCGGTTCGTGGAGGGAGTTTGGATCTCGACTATCTGAGGGGGGAGGCGAAACGGGCGGGAACTATAAAACTTCTGAATCGATTCCTGAGGACGACAGGCCGAAATGTGGGGAGGACGTGAAAATGGGGACTGAGATACTTGACGAGGTGTTTGCCGTGATCGAGGACCGGCGCGATAAGCCGAAAAGTGGTTCATACGTTTCCGGCCTGCTCGCAAGCGGCAAGGTCTCGGAGAAAATAGAGGAAGAAGCCGGAGAACTTATCGAGGCTGGAAAAGGTGAGGACAAACAAGCGACGGTGCACGAGGCGGCGGATTTGATCTTCCACACGATGGTCCTGCTCGCGGCTAAAGGGATAAAGCTGGATGAAGTCATGGAGGAACTTAGGCGGAGGTGATCGATTGAACTTGAGTCCCGCCAGGGCGCGAGGCATCCTGAAAGAGTTAAAGTTCAGAGATGGTTTTGTTGTGGCTGTGATCCGCGATTTCAAGACGAAAGACGTGTTGATGACTGCGATGCAAAACGAACAGGCGGTGCTCAAAACCCTGACCACTGGATTGATGTACTACTGGAGCCGTTCCCGCCAAAAGCTCTGGCTGAAAGGAGAACGGTCGGGACACTATCAACACGTTAGAAGGGTCTGGGTGGACTGCGACGGTGATGTCTTGCTGTACGATGTCGCACAGGTCGGCGCCGCTTGCCACGAGGGCTACCGGTCCTGCTTCTACCGTGAGGTCAAGAAAGGTAAACTTATTACTGTGCTCAAGCGAAAATTCAATCCAAGAGATGTGTACAGGTAGGATGGCGTGGCAAATACCAAGACGACGATTTTGGATGCCTTCAAGCGAAGTTCGTCAGCGATCAGTATAGTAATCGTGGTGGCTTTCGCTACAATGATGCTAAGCACAGCGTACAACATGTTAGCGTTCAGTCCATCCGAGTTCGCTGGGAGACCTGATGTCCAGGAGTACGAGAACGCTCTAAGGAATGTCTCCACTATGGATGAGTGGGCGAGAACTCGGTACTACTGGTTCAACAATCTGAAGGTAGCCTGGATCAGCGGGCTCGCGACTCCAACGTATTTCGGGTTCAACTCTACGGTGTTCACTAACTACACAATCGGCATGGCCGTAACATACGTCCATCATACTTATGGATCAACAACCGCGTTGGCGTTCTTGGCCCAAAT
>DTYD01000144.1 GCA_012962055.1 Hadesarchaea archaeon | reverse complement strand
GGCAAATATTACCGCCCTTCGTGCTCTACGGCGTGTTCATGGGGATGGTAGAAGGAACACAGCGAGCTTATGTCGTTGATCTCGTTGCCCCTAAACTCCGCGGGACGGCAATGGGTGCCTTTCACACCACCAGGGGGCTGGCTTTGTTACCGGCCAGCATCATCGCAGGAGCTGGCAGCTCATCGGTTTATGGGTCGCATTTGCGTTTGCTTCGACGCTCTCGTTCGCGGCAGCGCTGCTGATGATGACAACGCTTGGAAAAAATAAATGATAACAAACCTCAATTTTCGAATGTTTAATACCTTCGCCTGTACCCGCCTCTGCGCGGACCTCCCCTGTATCCACCAGACCTGAATCCGCCCGGCCTCGGCCTGAATCTCCTGCGCTCCTGTTCGTGTTCCGCATCACTCACATTGACCTCAGAGTTAACTGTTGGCATCTCCTTGTCAGACTTTGTCATTTTACCATGCTTTCCCACATTGAGGCGCATGTGCCCCCGCACAAGCGAGATATATCCGTTTTCTATCTGGACGACATCATTCTCCTGAACCAACCCGATCTGATCCTGCCACAGGGAAAGAATAATTGTCGCGGTTTCGTCGCCCGCCATGGCTTCTGCTACCCTCTTCGGTTCCCCCCCAAATCTGCTGGGGATCTCCTTCGGTTCCCCGATACTCACGATTTTTACCAGCACATTTACGTTCTTCGACTGAGGGGTTAACTCACTTACTTTCTTTGTCTCCGCAGTGGGAACTTCCGTTGCGCTTTCCATTCTGATACCTTCTATTCCATAGGGACACAGGTATATAAATAGCAATCACTCGACGTTTCGTTAGAGCCCGTTTGCCGCCTGAAAGCGGTGTTTTTTACAAGGTCGTGGTTCATCAGTCCCTGATACCCGCTTCTACTATCTGAAACGTTGCAGATTCCGGCGGTAGCCCGGGGTGATCGACTAAGTACGCCGTGCGGGTGTTCGCCTTGCTCTTTCGCAAGTATATGCGGGCCGTCGTGGCGTGGCCGAGAACGTGACCGCCGACCGGGACTGTGGGATCTCCAAAGAGCACGTCCGGCCTAGCCTGCACCTGGTTTGTCACGAAGACCGCTAGGTCGTTTAGCTCTGCCAACTTGTGCAACGTGGCGATGTGGCGTCCTAGTTTTTGCTGTCGCTCCGCGAGCGCGCCACGCCCGCAGTACTCCGTTCGGAACATGGCCGTGACCGAATCCACCACGAGCAGCCTGACACCATCGTTTTTTGCTATATCCGTAGCCTTCTCCGCCAGCAACATCTGGTGGTCCGTCGTGTGAGCGCGCGCTACATAGATGTTGTCGAGTACCCGCTCTGGATCCATGCCCACGGCTCTCGCCATCTGGGCGATTCGCTCCGGCCTGAAGGTGTTCTCGGTATCGATGTAAACGGCTTTTCCGCTCAAGCCCCCCTGTTCGGGCGGGAGCTGCACGTTGACGCAGAGCTGGTGTGCGAGCTGGCTTTTCCCAGACCCGAACTGCCCGTACGCCTCCGTCACTCCTTGGGTCTCCACGCCCCCATCTATTATCTTATCAAGCGAGGCGCTCCCGGTCGCGATTCGGCCGAGATTTCTCCGCCGTTCCATTACCTTCGTGGCCCGCTCGTAGCCCATGTTGGCAGCCTCGCGGGCGGCATTTATCACCTTCACGGCTACCCGCATCCCGACCTCCGCGGCTTCCATCAGCTCCCCTGTCGTCGCCACCGCCAAGTTTTCAACAGAGTTGTAGCCGGCCGAACGTAGCTTTTCCGCGATCGCTGGCCCAACGCCGTCAAGTTCTTCGAAATCCACCATCTGATACCTCCGTGCCACCCTCATCGTCCCGTTTTTAAGTGAATTTTGGGGAGGGGCCGCCGAAATAAGTATATAAACTATTTAAAGGATTCCAAACCCCGCCGAATCGCATCATCGAGCCTATTATTCGGCACTTTTTCGGCCTCAGCCCGCCCAAAACCGAAAGCTACATTACTCCCGCCGTCCGAGCGTCGACCTTTAACATTTTAACTGCCACGGGTGATACTCTCTGGGATTAAAATTGGATAAGGAAAACCAAACGTCACGGCAGGGGGGCCAAGCCGGGCTCGAAAATTTTTTGAACGCGGTGGTCGTGGTAAGCGTGAAAGACGGGCGCAAATTCAGGAGCAAGCTGACGCAGTACGACGAGCATATGAACCTGTTGCCGGAAAACGCTGAAAAAATCTCAGAATCCGGCTCCGCCACCAAACATAAATTGATTTTACTGAAAGGTGGGAACATCTCCGATGTGTCCGTCTAGATCTCACGAACGTGCTCCATGGCCCTGAAACTCTGCCAGACTTTTTTCCCAGAATCCGTGAGTTTGAAATCTAATTTTTCCCTATCCTTGTACACCAGACCCCTGTCGACTAGGGCGCGCGCGCAAACCTTCACGGGCCACCAGTTATCAGAACCGTAGAACTCTTTGAGTTCCCGAAGTCTCACGCCGCTACCTTCTCTTTCAGCTATGAACCGAAAGATCTTCCCCACGCCATTCTCGTCGTCTTTGAGCCACTCGATGTCTTCTGCAAT
>DTYD01000143.1 GCA_012962055.1 Hadesarchaea archaeon | reverse complement strand
TCTAAATATCGACATGATACGTCTTCCTCCGTTGTCGCTCAACGTGACGGGAGATGATGGTAGCATTCAAGAACCACGTGTTGAAGATGTCGATGATTATACCGAAAATTAGCACAGCGGTTAGTTGGTAAAGCTGTGGCGCGGTTGTGATAACATTAAGTGAAACAATCGGTATCAGCGTACTACAGTTCATCATCAATCCGGTACGCATGGCCTCGATCACCCGCTCCCTAGGTTCTCCCCCCACCCGCTTGAGCACACGTGTGGTAAGGAGGATGTTAGTGTCGACAGCATAACCTATTAACATCAATAGACCGGCGATCGACGCCAAGCTGAGTTCAATATGGAAGAGTGCCATACACCCAAGTACCCCAAACATATCGAGGCCGACAGAAAGCAGGATCGCGCCTATGGTAATACGACGCCGAAACGCGATGAAGATGATGAACGCCATCGCGACAAATGCTCCGATAATTGCGTTTCTGGCCTGCTCAGAATAAAGGCCCGTGATGGTCGGACCCATCGTCTCTATCCTAATCGCATTCTCCGAAACTTCGAATTGATCGTGAAACATTTCTACGACAAGATTTTCTTCCGCATCCTCCAGCACATTGTCTGTCCTTATGTCAAGACCGTTTTCAAAGAGATCCACATCGACGTTGCTTCCAAGCAAGTTTTCAACAGCGGCTTCAACCACATCAACCCCGGGAACGTTTTCTCCGCTCAACCGGATGAGCGACCCCCCCTTAAAATCTCTGCCCACAGGAAAAACGCCAGATGAAATTGAGATAACAGTGACGAGACCGAGAAATATGGCCAAACCCACCGGAATTGCTACCAATTGGCGATTGCTCAAACGCCGTTGGGGCCAAGTAAGCTTCATTTGGAGACCCTCTTATTATTTTTCTGTAGAGATAAATAACTAGGAGGAAAGTGTGATGATAATTGAAGGAGAACGGGTGCTCCTGATAGACGAGCGGGGAAGGAGATACCTAGTCAAAGCCGGAAAAAAACAACTTCAAACCAATCTGGGGATAATCAATCTAGGTGAAGCAATAGGAAAAGAACCTGGAGAGCGCTTGAGGTCCCATCTGGGTAAGGAGTTCGTCCTGCTGCGTCCATCCATCGTCGACTATTTACAAAAAATCCGACGTGTCCCCCAGATAATGTTGCCAAAAGATGCAGCTCAGATAATCGCACACACGGGAGTGGGGCCAGGCAGTCTTGTGGTCGAGGGAGGAACCGGATCTGGCTCGCTTACGATATTTTTGGGCAATCTCGTGAGACCAGGTGGACGCGTGGTGAGCTACGAAGTTCGTGAAGATTTTGCAAAATTAGCAGAAGAAAATATCAGCATTGCAGGTTTATCAAAAATCGTCACAGTAAAGCTCAGGGATATCTATGGAGGGATAGACGAACAGAGCGTAGATCTGGTCACTTTGGACTTACCTCAGCCTGAACGCGTCCTGCCTCATGCCGAGCACGCGCTGAAACATGGTGGATACCTGTCGGTCTTCGCACCGTGCGTGGAACACCTGCAGCGACTTTACCGTGATCTCCAAAACTTTAATTTTACGAATACTAAAACGATTGAGTGTCTAGTTCGCGAATTCGAGGTAAATACCAACTGTACTCGGCCAAGCACGCGCATGATAGCGCACACCGGTTACCTCACATTCGCACGGCGCTTGTAGAAAATATGGTTCATGAAGCAGGTTTTGTGTTAGAGGATGTTTTTAATCAATTTTTTTACATTTGTATCCGTAATGTAAGACCCCTTCTTCACCCTCTTGCCCCATCCGCCTAAAAACAATCTCCATCTCGTCACCCACTTTGACTTCGTCAGGTTTACAATCAGTAACTTGAGCTGTAATGTGTGGACCGTCTTTTAGCTCTACTATGGCCAACACATATGGCACCTGATCCTCAAACCCCTCTGCAGCCACATGAATTACTGTGTAAGAGACAACTCTTCCGCGCGGCTTTAGTTTGTACGGCTCAAGTTTCCCCACGCGCCTGCACTGTGGACAGAGATATCTCGGTGGGAAGTGAACTTGATTACAGTTACCGCAGCGGGTGCCGATGAGGTTGTATCTGCTCGGAATCTCACGCCAGAAACGTGGGGCAGCCATTTAGTCACCTCGCTTGAATATGTGAACCACAGCCGTACCTCCCGAGCCACCTACGTTATGAGTAAGTCCAATCTCGGCACCATTAACCTGTCGTTTTCCCGCCTCTCCCCGTAGCTGTTGAACTATCTCCGCGGCCTGCGCGATACCGGTAGCACCAACAGGATGTCCCTTCCCTTTTAGGCCTCCACTCGTGTTCACCGGTATCCTTCCGCCTATCGCCGTTTCGCCTTCCTGAGTCACTTTACCGCCATCACCTTTCTTACAGAACCCGAGATCCTCTATGGCTATTATCTCTGCTATGGT
>DTYD01000142.1 GCA_012962055.1 Hadesarchaea archaeon | reverse complement strand
TTGTCAGGTCTTCGAAGACTGGCTCGATCTTCTCCCTTGTCAGGATTTTGGTGACTTCTTTGGAAACTATATGAATATATGGTTGGTGCAGTTTTGTCTGCGCTTGGAGTATTTTGCCTTGAGCCTCTGCTTCTGCATGGATCGCTGTGGTGGTGTATCGAACTTCTTTTGTATTGTCTTCTGTTTGAGTTCCATCGAGTGGGTAATGGCCGCGAGCTTTGAAGTATCAAGCTTGACATGTTTTGGCTTTTCTTCGGCCTTTACAGAGGTCAATGCTTCGTTCGTTCACGTCGATCCCGCAGATGCCCTCGGCAGATTTAATCTCAACCTCACGCTTGAACGGGACAAAAACATTTGCCCTGTCCCTGAATTGCGAAATTGTAATTCCCCCAACCTTTGTTTTTCCCTCACGCCAGTCACGCAGGTAGCGTAGCTTGTGGTGCTCGGTCACGACTAACGGAAGCCACAGGTACTCACCTTTTCGTATGCGAATTTGGACCACGTTTCCTTCGAACCTACAAACACCAGTTTGTTTTCTGTCGCCCCAGAGTTCGAGGCGCATCGTTCGTGCTTTATAGATGGGTGGGTTCGTTGGATCGGCCTGATTTTGACGACAGAGTTTGCGCCAAGGCCGGAGTACTTGGGTTGCAACTTGTCCGGCTGAGTGAAACCAATAAGTTGCTAGGTTAAAGCGCGATTTCCATTCGTTGTAAGCAACGCGGTGTAAGCCAGCGCGCGGTGACTTCATGCTCCAAGCAACGCTGGACACAGAAGTTAACAGAGGCAACGAACTGTTCAAGCAATTCATTCAACAGTTCGTGCTTCCGTCGTGTCAGGGGCAGTGTCACAAAACGTGCGGAGCTAACCGATTGCACATCATCATCTCCGATTGGTCCCCTGCTACTTTCTTTAAGCGAATTTGGGGAGAGGGGGGTCACCGAAAATAACACCATACAAACAATCGAAAAATCGCTCAGATCGCCCCGGGGATTAGTTTTAGCCTAAAATCGGTGTTAGGATGAGACCGAAAACAACCGGAATTAGATTTATTGTACGTATTTAGCTCACCAAAAAGAATCCTGATTTGCCCAATTTTACGCGCTTTACCTCAAATCCTTTACAGAACTCCTGTAGGGGAAGAGCGAACGTGATTTAGTTCTAAGATAAACTTGGCGCTGCCGTGAGTCACTACCCCCAACGATGAAATCTCCCTATACCACCGCCGGACCTATCTCAAACCGACAGTAGAGATCGCCTTTGGCTATGCACTTTCGCTCCACTACCATCACATTTCTGTTAAACACCTGCGTCAAGAGCCCGCACAAATAACCTCGGAAGAAATCACTCTTTGTCCTCCGGCCAATCTTCGCCCAATGCAGACACTCGAAAAGCTCCTGAACTTCGATCACACATCTAGCTCTTTTTTTATCAAATTTTTTTATCTTGGCGATGCCCCATCCCTTCAGCATCCGCTCTTTCATGGCGATCTCCAAGGCCATGAGCCCACCAACCCCATATTTCCTTCGCACCTTCAAAATTTTGATTTCACCTGCCCTCAGACCCATTTCATATAGTGCGTTATGGGCCCTCTCGCCGAACAATTCACGCAGTCGCTCAAACATGACTCCCATCGTCTCCACGCGAAGGGTGATGCACCTCTCCCCTAGGCTCAGTAGCGGGAAGTGGAATTCATCCATCACTAACCCCTTAAACTCAGATTTAAGTGCAGTAGCCTCGTGGACGAAATCTAACCCTTTGAGTATTTTAGTTATTTTGGTGTGGGGGAGGTCGGCGTCTGTAAAATCTGTGAAGAGGGTCCAACACATCTCACCATCTTGAGTTTCAGATTGGAAACTGGACAACACTTTGATGTGGTGGCTACTCACTTCATTTAAAACCCCAACAATAGCTTTTGGCGTGTTTTCAATTTTAAGGAATAATTCCGCTAGCTTTCTCCCTGGGCTGTAAGCGACTCCTAAAATATCTTTAGGATATCTTTGTTTCGCCATCAACATTTTTTTGTTGATGAGTCATAAAAGACTTGGGGTCATGTTAAGTAAACTTTCCAAGTTAACACTTTCGGTTCAAGTAAACTTCTCAACTTAACACTTGTGGCCCAATAGCAAATTTCCCGCCGTTTGATTGTCGTATCTATTCTTCTGAACGACGACTGAGGTCGTGCTGAACGGCAGCAGTTGATCACTCTAACGAGAAATGCCGGCGTTCATCGCCCGATGAAGAGACCTCCGGCTGGCGATGGAGGCCAAGAGTTCGGGCCGTAGCTGGGATCGTCAGATCGACGCGGGATACAATCTTGCGGGCTGGGTGTTTATCCCACGATGAAATCTCTCCCCGTTGTACCATCGCCTGTACTTTAGTCTATCGCCAGGCCAGTCTGGGAACTTCCTCAGTAAGTTGAGGAATTCCTCGGCGAGGTTTCTGATGGTCCGCTCGACCTTTCCCTTGTCCTGTGGGTAGTACGGGTGTGCAAACAGTGGTTCGACGCCGTTGTTTTTGCACCACTCTCTCCACTTCCCCTTGAACTGGCATCCGTTGTCCGTGAGTATTTTCTCCGGCTTCCGAAGTTTCTCTAGGCCCCCCCGTGAGTTCATCTGTGGTCGGCTCGTGGTCGAACTGCTCGAAAAAGAGGAGGTGTAGACAAGCCTAGCTTTTTTCGCTTTTTAGTTCTCTCAAGATCTCTACTGCCCGATCTAGTCTTATCTTCTTTTCCATGACCATCTTTCTAGCCACAATGTCTATAAGTTCACCCTTGGCCCCGGCCATCGTGGCCATATTTCGGGCATGTAATTTCATGTGACCTGCTTGAATACCCTCGGCAACTAGTGCCCGCATCGCCGCCAAGTTTTGTGCTAATCCAACCGCCGCCATAACCTCTCCAAGCTCGCGCGCGGTTTTCACCCCCAGTATTTTCCTACAAATTTTTGCCACAGGATGCACCCCTGTCGCCCCTCCGATGACCCCAACCGCCACAGGAAGCTCAATGCTCCCCACAAGATCGCCATTAACATCCCGTTCCCAGTGGGTTAACGACTTGTACGCTCCGTCCTTTGATGCGTATGCATGAGCTCCTGCTTCTAGTGCTCGTGTATCGTTCGCCGTCGCCAAGGCCACGGCGATGATCCCATTCATCACTCCTTTGTTGTGTGTGGCACAACGGTAGGGGTCAGCTGCCGCGAAAGCGTAAGCCCGCAGGACCCCCTCGACCGCTTCTTCTCCACCTAGCGCTTCCCTCGAGAAGGTAGCTTTAGCGCGTGCCATTCGATGGGTCGCTAAATTTGAGACTATCCGAAGAGAAACTTTGCCACCCGCCAGTTCCCCAATCATGGGGGCAACAGCTTCGCACATTGTGTTTATCACATTTGCCCCCATCGCGTCGCGTACGTCCACGAGAAGATGGGTGATGACCATCGAGCCTTGAGGGGTATCTATCACGTGTGCCTCTAGATCTACGGCCCCGCCGCCCAGTTTTACTAGAAAAGGATCCTGCCCGTTCGCTTTGGATAGGATTTGTTTTTTCTGTGCGAGTATCGTTTCCTTTGCCTTTGAAGGATTTTTGACATCGACGAGCTGAACTTGGCCTATCATTATAGATGGGGTGCTCTCGGTGTAGAAACCTCCGCGCGAGCGGGCTATCTTGGCAGCGTTAGAGGCGGCCGCCACAACCGATGGCTCCTCTATAGCCATTGGGACGAGGTAATCCTTACCATTGATGAGAAAATTTGTGGCGATTCCAAGTGGCAACTCTGTTGTACCAATTACGTTTTCAATCATACGATTCGCCTGTTCGAGTCCTAGTGCGCCAGTCTTTTGCAGAAGTTTTATGTCATCATCGCTAAGCCCTGCGAACTCTTGCACAAATTTTAGCCTCTCCATGGAGCTCAGTTTGTAAAAGCCAGGTGCTTCTGATGTTCTACCCATAGTTTCCCTTCTAATTTAACCGTGAATTAGGTATAAATCCGTTAGAGTCTAGAAAAGGAAATGATATAATGCCCAAGAAAAAAGCCACATCCTCGAAAGCTCTAAAACTGAAACGGCAGCTCCAAGCCGCTAATCGTGAATTGACCCGACTTCACGAGCTTCAGTGGACATACTCAAAACGCTTGCTAAAGTTTGGGATGGCGGCTTGGACATTTGGTCTATCTATGTTTTTCTCGGCAATTACCACGATGGATGCCAGAGCCTTGGGGATAACATACAATGTTTGGATCCCCCTTATGATAATAGCGCTTGCCTTCCCAGTTATAATAACAGCGGCTATGATACGCAAATTTTCCTCTAAAATAAAATATCTCGAGCGTGTCCGACGCGGATTACTGAGTGAATATGAAAAAGCCATTCTTAAACGGATGGAAAAAATAATAACGGAAGGGTGAAGTCTATGGCAAAAAAGAAAAAAAAGAAGTCTCATTGCACGCATTGTTAAATAAACAGACGCTTGATTAGCAGTCTGAAGCTGTCTCCATCGACGTTCCAGTCCTTTAGGTATCCATCTCCAGATACTTCTTTGAACCGGCATATGCGGAAGTTCCTGACCCGTACCTCTCGTGAAATGTATCTTTGTTGGGTAGCTAGAAGTTTCAAATTCTCTCCAGTCTTGAGACCGATATCGACATCAACACGCTCTTCCATGCCCAAATCCATCTCCTTGCGCATCATTTGCAATCTTCTGACAATTTCACGCGCTAAGCATTCGGCCTGCAGTTCTGGTGTTATCTTTGTGTCGATGGCCATCTTTCCGAACTCGGTCTGGACCGGGACGAAGTTCTCGGAAATCTCCCTTTCAAAATCTTCCTCAGATTCAACTAGTACGAGTTCCTTGCAGTTTAACTGTGCCTGGAGAAGTTCTTCCAAAGGTTTGAGATAAATTCCTATATCCAGTGAAGAGAGCTGAATTACTGCTTTACCTACCGGCCATCGTAGCTTTAGTTTTGCCCGCTGTCTCACGGAAGCATTGGCTTCAACAAACGCACGGATAACGTTCATCCCTTGCTCTAACTTTGGATTTATTGAAGTCTCATTTACTGAAGGCCAAGGCAACATGTGAACACTTTCTGGTGCATCGGGAGAAACAGCTTTTACGAGTTCTCTGTAGATTATCTCACTCACATGCGGCATGAAAGGAGCTAACAACCTAACCAAGGTATGTACTGCCTGATAAAGTACCACATACGCAGCTAACTTTCTTGGATCATTCTTTTCAATCCAAACTCTTTCCCGCACCAAACGAACATACCAACGGCTTAGGTCCTCCAACGTAAAATTCGCCACTACCCGTGAAGCGTGGTGAAGATCATACCCGTCAAAGGCTCTTGTAACCTCACGCACAACGTTGTTGATTCGTGAAATCATCCAAATGTCTTCAGGTAAGAAATTGACACGAACTAAATCCAAATTTGTCTTGTTCGGGTCAAAATCATCTAGGGACATGTATGTGGTGGTGAACACATGAACGTTCCACAAGACGTTCAGCACACGGTTAACTACTTCTACACTGCTCCAATTGAATTTAAGGTCCTCCCAAGGCGGGTTGGCTGAAAGCATATAGAACCGTAACACATCGGCCCCATATCTGTCGATGACTTGCTGGGGTTCAACTACATTTCCAAGTGACTTTGACATCTTTCGTCCGCGTTCATCGAGTGCGAACCCATGCATCAACACCTGTTTGTACGGCACTTCATTGAATGCCATGACCGAAACAACTTGCTGGCTGTAGAACCATTTCGTTACTTGATCTTCTCCCTCTGTTATGAACTCGCTAGGCCAAAGTTGTTCAAATAGCTCTCTCCGTTTCGGATACCCGAGGCTTGCCCAAGAAGCTATGCTCGAGTCAAACCACACGTCCAATACGTCAGGTACACGTTTAGCTTCACCACCACACCTCGTACACCGCAGTACCACCTTGTCAACATTGGGACGATGGAGGTCTATATCACCGACCGGTTTCGTTGACAAGTTTTTTAACTCTTCCAGCCCGCCCACTACGATCAAATTTTTACATTGCTCACACACCCACGCGGGAAGCGGAATTCCCCAGTACCGTTGGCGTGAGACACACCAATCCCCTACTGATTTCACACCATTTATGTAGCGGGTGGCAACCCAATCTGGTGTCCACTTTACTTCTCCGGAGTTTTTTCTGAGAATGGTTGACTTAATCCCACCCACATTGAGGAACCATTGATCAGTGGCCCTGAAGAGTAAGGGAGTCCGACATCGCCAGCAATGAGGGTATGAATGGGTGATGGTGCCACGCTTTAGCAGTATACCTTTTCGCTGTATATCATCGAGGATTATTGAATCAGCTTCCTTTACAAAAATGCCGGCATATTTACCAGCTTCCTCAGTAAATTTACCGTCGGGACCAATCGGGCTGAACACCGGTAACCCGTATCGTGTTCCCACAACGAAATCCTCCTCCCCGTGCCCCGGAGCTGTGTGAACACAACCGGTGCCCTCTTCCAGTGTGACATGTTCGCCACAGATGACACGGTGGTGGTTCACATACTCCTGCTGTTTTGGGACTTCGTCGAGAAGCGGGTGCTCATACTTGACTCCTTCGAGTACCTTTCCTGTTACAGACTCCAGCACATGATACTCACCAACCCCCAGTTCATCCATAACTTTTTCTACGAGAGATTTCGCCAAGACGTAAACATCATTATTGACCGCCACCCTAGCGTACTCATAATTTGGGTGGACGCAAACGGCGACATCTGCGGGGAGGGTCCAAGGTGTGGTGGTCCAGACTAAAAGATACTCATTGGAACGATTACGAAGCTTGAAACGTGCAAAAAGTGACGGGTCATGAACATCGTTATACTCTCCCCTAACTTCATGTTCCGCCAAAGCCGTCTCACAACGAGGGCACCAGTGAATTACGCGGAGGTCTTTCCTAAGAAGACCACTCTCGTGAGCCCGTTTAAGTGTCCACCAAGCAGTTTCAATGTAGTCATTTGTAAAAGTGGTATAAGGACCATCCCAGTCCATCCAAACACCAAGTCGCTTGAATTGCTCAGTCATCAATGCCACATGATCGAGGGCCCATTGTTTGCAGCTCTGGATGAAGTTTTCCACTCCTATTTTCTGCTCAATATCCTTTTTAGTCCGGACCCCGAGCTTTTCCTCGACCTTTACTTCAATAGGGAGCCCATGGCAGTCCCATCCCGGTTGTCTGCGGACATTGAATCCACGCATAGTCTTGTAACGGAGAATAGCATCCTTAATTATTTTATTCCAAGCAGTCCCCAAGTGAATGGCGCCGCTGGCGTAGGGGGGGCCGTCGAGGAAGTACCATGATTTGGAGTCTGAATGCAATTGCTTCACTTTCTCGTAGGTGCCGCTTTCTTTCCACCATTTTTGGATCTCGTGCTCGAATTTTTTAGCATTATAGACCTTCGCTGCGGGTTGGATCATTGTACGAACCAGAACCTACTTCGGGTTTTCACCTAAAAATCTCGCGGGCTAACATTTTTATTATGACAACTTCTATTTTGGATTGCATTTTGGTGATGTGATTGTTTAGCTGGACCGAGTACAGACCTCATAAAGAAGGATTACAAACTGTTTTGGGTCCTCTCGAGTCTGAAATAATGACAATCATGTGGCGGGAAAAACGTGCGACCACCCGAACCGTTCATACACTCATAAAAAACAAGCACAACGTGAACCGCTCTACTGTAAACGCTGTGATGAATTCGCTGTGTAAACGTGGGTTACTCTCATCCAGTATAAGCAGGGGGAAGGGAGGACTAAAATACGTTTATAAAATTAAGGTATCTCGCGGGAAATTCGAGCGAGAGGTCGTTGGTAAAGTGCTGAACAGCTTACTCAATTCTTATGCCAAAACCACCAGAAAACATATGCGAGAAAAGCTTAAGTGAGGTCGATACGTTGGAAGCGGAGAAACTCTGGATCGAGAAGTATAGGCCACAGAAGCTCAACGAGATTGTTGGACAGCAAGAGATCATGAACAGGCTTCAGAGTTTCATTGAAAAAAAATCTCTTCCTCATCTTCTCTTTGCCGGGCCTGCAGGAACAGGAAAAACTACAGCCGCGTTATGTATAGCCCGTGAGTTGTTCGGAGAAGGTTGGAGACAAAATCTACTAGAGCTGAACGCTAGTGATGAGCGAGGCATAGATACCATCAGAACCAAAGTAAAGGATTACGCTAGGACAAGACCAATAGGAGATGTCCCGTACAAAATAATTCTACTTGATGAAAGCGATGCCCTAACATCGGATGCACAACACGCGTTACGTCGAACAATGGAGATGTTTACCCACAGCACCCGATTTATTTTAGATTGTAACTTTAGCAGCCGCATCATCGAACCGATCCAATCCCGCTGTGCAATTTTCAGATTCAGGCGCCTATCAGACAAAGAAATAGAACACATGCTCAAGCGTATCGCACGCGGGGAAAAACTTACTTTAACCCCGGATGCCATTAAAGTTATCATATATGTCAGCGAGGGGGACATGCGACATGCGATCAACGTGCTCCAAGCAGCTGCGGCGCTGAAGAAAAAAGTGGACGAAAAGGCTGTTTACGAGGTAAGTGCCACCGCAAAACCCGAAGAAGTTAAACAAATGCTGGAACTTTCCTTATCCGGAAAATTTGAAGAAGCCAGAAAGAAGCTCCACGAGTTACTTATCGATAGAGGGCTTGCAGGAGAGGATATCCTAGACCAAGTTCACAGGGAAATATTCAACCTCCAAATACCAGAGCGCGCTAAGGTCGAACTCGTGGATAAAGTTGGGGAATTCTCTTTTAGAGTTACACAGGGGGCAAACGAACGGATCCAACTAGAGGCAATGCTAGCACACTTCGGTCTGGTTGGCAGGCCAGAATCTTAGTCATTCCATCTGCGCCATTTTATTTAAAAATATTTT
>DTYD01000141.1 GCA_012962055.1 Hadesarchaea archaeon | reverse complement strand
GGGCGCTACTGCTCATCGCCGCTGTTGGTGGATTTATCCTGCTCGCCGCGAAAAAAGTTTCAAAATTGAATCCCCAGCCCCACAAATTAGAAACTTATACCTGCGGAGAGGTGTTGAGGGCTGAAGAGTTCCATGCGGATAACGAACAGTTTTTCTCCCCAATCCGGAGGGTCTTTAGGCCCTTCTACCGTTATATACGTCCAGCACACGGTGGGGACCTTGGGTCTTATCTGTTCTGGGTGGAGGTTGGGTCGATTGCCATCCTGCTCTCGATAGTGCTGGCGTTGGGAGGGAGCTGATGGGCCTGGGCAGTATTTTCAGAAAGAGGTCTCCCTGGCTGCTGCACTTCAACACGGGGGGGTGTAACGGCTGTGACATCGAGGTCCTTGCAGTACTCACCCCGCGGTACGACGTCGAGCGGTTCGGGATCCAGCTGCGGGGCTCTCCAAGGCACGCGGACGTTCTGGTGGTGACTGGTCCCGTGACCAGACAGACCAAGGACAGACTCATCAGAATTTACGAACAGATGCCGGAACCGAAAATCGTCGTCGCCGTTGGCTCATGCCCCGCATCCGGATGCGCATTCTACGATTGCTACAATGTGCTGGGCCCCCTGAACAAGTTCATACCGGTTGACGCCTATGTGCCGGGTTGCCCGCCGAAGCCTGAGGCCTTAATCTTCGCACTAATAAAAGCTCTGGAGAAGGTGTGAAGGATGGACTCAAAAAATGTCGTCGAGCTGATAAAAGAATACGCCAGCAACGTGAGGACCACGGACGAACGGTCCCTTTTCGTCACGGTCGACCTGAAAAACTTTGAGAAAATGCTCCAAAAGCTGAAGGAAGCAGGGGTGACGCATATTTCGACCATCACCGGCGTCGACACGGGAGATTTTGTGGAGGTCATTTACCACTTCGACTGCCGCCCCGCGATGCTCAGCCTAAAAATATTTCTGCCCAGAGACGACCCGAAAATTCAGACAATATCTGGGATCTTCCCGGGAGCAGTGCTCTACGAACGAGACCTGATGGAAATGCTCGGGGTAAGGGTAGAAGGGCATCCCGACCCTCGAAGGCTCTTTTTACCCGACGATTGGCCCGAGGGTGAGTACCCGCTACGGAAGGGGTGGAGGGAGAAGAAAAGATGACTTTCGTACCTGTAGAATCACGTAACCTGAACGCTGCTACAATCGAAGTCTTGTTACTGAACGGTTTGGCAACAAGGTGTAGCCTTTTTCTGTTTCGGGGGCGTAAAAACGGGATTCAAATTGGGGCTGATATGGAGATCAAACATGATACAAAACTTGTTTTCAGCTTTATCCCCCAAAAAAATGATTCGTCAACGAAGATTGGGCCTTGCCTTCCCAAAAAGGAAAAATCACTGCATAAAACAAGGGGGCGGCGCGGACCGCTTTCGGTGACCCCCTTCCCCAAAAGTAGCTTAAAGAATAAACAGCGGATGACGAATCGGAGGCAAAATTTGGAGGTGATTGACATGCCGCCAAGGCTAGATATTGACGCCAAAAGGGTTGTCGAACTCTACAGGGGGAGGTTTAGTACACGTAGGATAGGACGGATGCTCGGTTGCTCGAAAGTTCCCGTGCTAAGAAGACTCCACGAGCCCGGGATAAAGCTGAGGGGAAAACGGATTAATGTCGATGTCGAAAGAATGATTAAGCTTTACAAGCGAGGGTTCACCTCGTGGGATGTAGCACGGGCAATTAACTGTTCTAAGAATACTGTGCTGAGAAGGCTTCGTGAGTCTGGGGTAAAGCTTAGATCGAACACCCAAGAGCTTCCAGATCTAAAACCATGCAGGGATCTCGCATACGTTCTGGGTGTAACATTTGGAGATGGAAAAAGATCCGGTGGGTTGCATTTGTGGGTTAAGGACGGAGATTTTGCAGAGGCTTTCGCTGAGGCTTGTGAGAACCTCGGCTTCAATCCCAGAAGGTATTTTAAGGAAAACGAAAGGACTTATGAGATCTGCACTTACTCGATCTGGTTCGGCCGCTGGCTCAAATCCCTCAGCCACGGAGGAGTCAATGAGCTTTTAACTGACGAAGAAGCCAAAAAAGCGTTTGTTAGAGGATACTTTAATTCAGATGGGTACGCAACCATAAGCTCTATCGAAGAGTGTCGAAACAACGTAATGTTCGGTGATCCAAATCTATCGTTGCTCAGACTTGTCACTGAGGTTTGTTCTGATCTGGGTATCAAAACTTCCATTTACGGACCTCATAAAAACTCAAGTGGTCTCGATGGGAAAAAAGACATGCGCACATTATACGTGCATGTTCGGAGCAGGCGCCGCTTTGCCGAACTCGTGAAATCGAGTCTAGCTAGAAAGCAAGTTCCTGAAAAAATAGCGAGGTTTTATTCGTGACTTTCGTTTTACCCGTAGGCCCCCAGCATCCGAGTCTAAAGGAGCCGGAGTTCTTCAGGTTTGAAGTCAAGGGAGAGGAAATCGTGGATGTCGACATCCGCTTGGGCTACGCTCACCGGGGGATAGAGGAAGCTTTTTCGCGGCGTAATTACAAACACAACGTTTACCTCGCCGAACGAATCTGCGGGATATGCAACGTGGTGCACTCGACGACCTACTGCCAGACTATCGAACAGCTGGCTGGGATCGAACCCCCTGAGCGGGCAAAGTACATCAGGACCATTATAATGGAACTCGAACGGATTCACAGCCACCTGCTCTGGCTCGGCGTGGCAGCTCACCAGATAGGGTTCGACACGCTGTTCATGCTAGCTTGGCGGGACCGCGAGGAGGTGATGGACATGAGGGAGCTGATCAGCGGCGGACGGGTGCACTCGGCCACGAACACCATCGGCGGTGTCCGGCGGAACGTTAAACTCGAACATATCCCTGAAATGCTCAGGAGGCTGGACAAGTTGGAGAAATCGACCGGGTACTACGCGGACCTCTGGGGGTCGGATCGCACGATACTCGCCAGATGCAGCAAGGTGGGGGTGCTCTCCAAGGATGACGCGGTAAAATTCTGTGCTGTGGGCCCTGTGGCGCGCGCCTCGAACCTGAAACTCGACATCAGGAGAAACGACCCGTACGGGACCTACGAAGCCTTATCATTCGATGTGGTAACCGAAAGCGAGGGTGATGTCTGGGCAAGGGGCACGGTCAGGCTACGAGAGATCCTAGAGTCGATCCGAATCGTGCGTCAAGCATTGCACGAACTTCCAAGCGGTCCGCTTCGGGTCCCTGTGGAGCTGAAAATCCCCCCAAATGAGACTCTTGAACGCACCGAGGCCCCACGAGGCGAACTTGTATATTATGCCCGCTCAAACGGAACGGAAACCCCAGAGCGCATACGCGTCCGCACACCCACATACGGGAACTTCGCTTCGATGAAGTCGATGTTCATTGGTGGTACCGTGGCAGAAATTCCGATCGTGATGTGGAGTATCGACCCGTGCTTCGGCTGCAATGATAGGGCCACCATTTTGGACGCACGTACTGGTAAAGTGTCGGTTGTAAACTTCAAACAACTGAAGCGGTGGAGGAGATGATTGAGGTCCTGAATTTCTTCCTCAACTCGCTCGTCTTCCCAGGGCTGCTCTTTGCTTCGTTGGTGGGGTTGCTTTACATTGGTGTGGACCGCAAAGTCACCGCACACATGCAGAACCGCATAGGACCCCCGATCTGGCAGGAGTACTTGGACTTTGGCAAACTCATGGGCAAGGAGGATATCACCCCCCGCGCTGCTCAGTCTGTATTGTTCAACGCTGCTCCACTCATCGCGCTTGGCGCGGTGGTTACGGTAATGCTCCTCCTGCCTGTGGCCTCCCCTCAACCTGCTCTCACGGCAGTCGCTGACTTGATCGTCATCATTTACCTACTTAACATCCCGGCAATCTGTCTCATGATAGGCGGCTACTCCTCTGGAGGCCCTTTCGGTTCGGTTGGAGCTGCACGACACGCTGTCCAGTTGTTCGGCTATGAATTCGCTTTCATCGTTTCGATCATTGCCGTCATTGTCCGAGTTGGTTCACTCGACATCTCTGCTGTAGTCGGGTACCAGGCCCAACGCGGTTGGATCCTCCTTGACTGGCGCCTCGTACCTGCCCTCATCGCAATGTTCATCGGCGCGCAAGGGAAGCTTTTGCGCGTTCCGTTCGACATCCCTGAGGCTGAAAGCGAGATTGTCCACGGTCCACTCACGGAATACTCTGGCCCCAAACTTGCGATTTGGCGTTTGGTATACGACATCGAAACTCTCGTCATAGCTGGGTTCATCGTGGCTCTCTTTTTGGGAGGGCCTGTGACCCATACGATTGGCGGTGCACAGGTTCCTGGTGTGGTGGATTTCCTGATTAAAACATTCCTTATTGTGTTGGTCACGACCGTCGTGAGAAACATCATGGCCCGCCTGCGCATCGACCAGGCGCTGAAGTTCTATTGGACGTTTGGGGCGTTCCTCGCAATTCTAAGCCTCGTATTTGTGTTGGTGGTGCCCTAGATGCCACGAATCTTGCCAAAGGTTCTCCAGAACTTGTTCCGCAAGCCGTTCACGGTGAAGTACCCATACGTCAAGAGGGAGCTCCCGAAGGGTTATCGTGGGAGACCGGCCATCGACAGAGAGAAATGTATTCGGTGCTGGCTGTGTATCCGTGCATGTCCTGACCGCGCGATAAGTATAGACAGGGGGACAAAGACGCCGAGCATATGGTTGGGACGGTGCACGTTCTGCGGTGAATGCGCGGAGGTGTGCCCGACCAAGGCCATCATCATGACCGAGGAGTTTGAGTACACCACGTTGTACAACGTGACGTGAGTTGATTGAGTGATACACGTGTGTCATCTACATTCACGAAATAGCATGCCCATGTTGGTTAAGTTATGAATCAGGCGGTGCTACTCAGTTTCACTTGATTCAGACTTTAGCACTATCAAATTTTTTCGTCCCGTCTGAATCCTTTTTATCGTACCTTCCTTTTCCATTGAACTCAAAAGAAGGCTGATTTTTGCCTTCGAAAAACCGGTCCTTCCCACCAAATCGGACTGATACATTTTTCCACCCGCTTCGTTCAATAAATCGACCGTCTTCTCGACATCGGTCTTTGGAATCAGCTTCCCTGGTGAGATCTTGTGCTCCGCTTTTGGTGGTGCCTTTCTTGTCTTCTTGAACCACAATGCAACCCCAATCGCGATAGCAAGCGCGGCTGCCGCGGCCACCAACACCAGAGGGACAGCCGAAGGTTTTCCCAACACTATTCTTGGTTCACCTGCGCCGAAATCCCTTTGACCGTACCAAATCAACTGGAGTTCCCTAGTTTCATCTGGACTTGGACTTGCCGACTCTACCGCGTAACCGCTCGGATATTGGACCACTAAAGCGTCATCTTTGTAAAGAAAGAGGCCGGCCTCAAACACGTCCCCGATTATGATATTTGCGCCCTCGAGTTTCGCAAAATTCGTCCACTCAAATTGGTACTTGATTACCCTGAACTTTCCGGTAGCGGTAGTGAGGATAGATACGGATACGTCGAAATTTTTTGCCTGCATGCTCCTGCCTGTGATGACGCTCGCCCTCTGAACCAAACTCGTCATCTCGTTCGAAAAATTTTCCAGATAATTGTCCCTCAAGGTTTCAAACTCTGAGATGTACTGCTGGAAAATATTTTCTTCCTCGGCCGTATCTAACCTGGACCTATGCTCTACTATCCACACGGCGGATCTGTCCTCACGTACCTCAATTTTGTATGTTGTGGGATAATCTTCTATTGCCCCTGAAGTGACAGCAGCTGAGGCGAGCATAACGCACAAAATTGCAAATAAAACAAGACAGTGCGCGTGGCTCTTCAAATATTTTCCCCAATGCTAACTAGCATTGCCTCTAAATAAAACCAAGGGGGGGAAGCTGTATGCGGTTATCAGCCTCCCCGTTTTCGTGTGACGGCGATCAATCCACATACTATCACGATTGCAACGACTGCCACCGCTATCAACATTAGAGGTAGTTCTGCTTTCTCTCCGCTTATCGCAAACGTCGAGAACCCTGGAGTCGTGGTCCGGTAGTAAACGTAGGTGGTGTCTTCTCCAATCTGCTCCACGGTCAAGGGTACCCAGTTTCCATCGTGGTACCTTGATAGGATCACATCGTCCGCGCTAATTTCTACTTCCACCAGCCAAGACTTCTCCACCTTGAACTCGATGGTTGCAATGCTGATATCGGCTTCAATCACGTTTTCGGTGTCTATTCGGATGTAATTGCACACTACTCCCGGAGGCGTAGGCTCTATTTCTACTGGTTTCTCGGCGAGTTTCACTATGTCGATGCTCACGTTAGCAACCTCGTTGTGCACCGAGATACTTACGCCAGTGAGGGCCGATGCCTCAACGCTCACCGTCATAGGGTTTTCTGGTTTAACGTACCCTACATTGACAGTCGCGTCTTCGGTGACTGTCACGTCTCCAGCTATGCCGCCGCTAACATCCAATGTCACACCAGGCGTAGTGAGAGTCACGCTTCCACCGGCTTCCACGCTCCCACCGACAGTCACGCTTCCACCAGCAGTTACGCTCCCACTAATGGTCCCACTCACAGTTACGCTTTCGCCAGCTTCCACAGTTCCGCTCACGCTTCCGCCAGCGGTTACGTTTCCACTGGCTTTCACACTTCCACCTGCCCCCACGTCCACCGAAACACTGACGTCTCCGGTAATCTGCACGCTTCCACTTACGCTTCCACTAACGGTCAAGTCCCCGGTGCCTCTCACATCTGCATCGATGCTCACGTCACCAGCGACATTCGTATCTGCAGTGATTTGCACTTTTCCGCTCAGGTCTTCTGAGTAAGCCCCAGAAATTTCGGTATATTCATCCCAGTTATCGGGGGTCTCAATGTCGGGAATCCAGCCCTCACCTGGCTGTTGTGCGCTAGCGATTGGTACAGCCACCGCCATAATTGGAAGCAGCATCGAAGTAAGCACAAACGCCGTCAATATTGATTTTCCATTCATTTTCGATTTCACCTCCCTTTTATTTTTATACCAGAGGAACCTGCGGAGAGCACTCAAGCGTCTCTAAATCTCCGCCCGTCCCTTCCATCGACAAGCCTTCAAGCAGGGGTCCCGCTGGTATGTTCTCTAGAAGTGCTGCGCCCGGCAAGTCCTGTGGAGGCCCGTATCCCTGGTTCTGCATCTGCTGAGCTACCGCCAGTCCCGCCTGTGCCATAGAATCCGCCATGTTCTCATTTGCCGCCACGAGCTCATCCGCACGCTGCTGGAGGTCCGCAGCAAGTTCTGTGCCGATGGCAGCGAGCTGTTCTCCCAGCATGCCCATCGATCTGGCCACCGCGCTCACTTCCGCAGCTAGCCCCCTCAAGGCCGCTACAAATGCCTCCCTGCTGATCTCGTTGTCCTGGTACTGGGCAATCAATTCCTGTCGTGCTACATTTGCTTCATTGACCCTTGCGGTTAACTCGGACTGCCTGCTCTCTATCAGATCCAACCTTGCTTCCTGGGCGGTTGTCGTGAGATACCTGACATCGGCTATAAAATCCTCGAGTGCAGCACTATGAACTGTTATGATCTCCTTGAATGTCGCTGATATCTCCTTGCCGACCGGGAGTTCGGCCTGAAGCCCGTTGTCTGGGTCTTGGGCACCCACTACCGCTGCTGCGCCCCCGCACAGCACCATCATGACGATTGTCACCACGAACCCTTCTGCCATTTTTAACATTTTAATTTTCCTCCTTTTGCATATTCTACGTTATAATAAGGAGTTTTCCATATTTATAGCTATGTAATCGTTGTATTTGTTTAAATAAGTTTATATGAACGTTTGTTAGTTAAAAAACGTTTATTTTAGTTTAGTTTTGTTTAAACGTACAGGGGGCTGTCTAATAAATCCAGAGCGCAACAAAAATTTTCATCTCCTTGAGGACCAAGGCCCGCATGTAGGTGCGCAG
>DTYD01000140.1 GCA_012962055.1 Hadesarchaea archaeon | reverse complement strand
GTCTAGGGCCATGAGATGCTCTTTTGTCTGGGGCTGAGGACAGGGCTCGTTCGCGGCGATCACAAGCATGGCGCCATCCATAATTGCAGCCCCAGAAATCATCGTTGCCATCAGCATCTCGTGCCCTGGGGCGTCAACGAAGGAAACTCGGCGTGAAAATTCAGTACTGGCCCCACAGTAAGGACACTTCTTCTTCGTGCTGCGGCGGCCGCACTCAGGACAGCGCATGAAAGAGGTATCTGCATAGCCAAGACGGATAGTGATGCCGCGGCGGATTTCCTCGCTGTGTACATCGGTCCAGACGCCAGATAGTGCCTCTGTGAGCGTTGTGTTGTGAGAAACTATGCCTCCAAATCCGGAAATGAAGTTGTTGTAATATGGGACTGCGAGATCAACGACATGGTCATTGTAGGAAATCTCTTCAATTTTTGTTACCTTGTCATAAAAAACGTGCCCGGAGAAAAGGATCCTCAATTCGCCCAGTCTTCTTTTCGCCTCGTGAAGTCTGCGATTACACAGACCCTTCAATTTTTGTAAAACTTCGGGCTGACGCTGTTTCCTCCATCTGTTGAGGGTCGTTTTTCCTATGCCGAGTTCCATCGCTAGCAAACTATTATTGACCCCGAATTCCTTTTTCAAAAGAGCGAACTCGTTTGTGTTTAGGATAGCCTCCAATTTAGAAATCCTTTTTTCAAGGTCCGGTAACATAAGTTCAAACATTTTTTCAGACGCCGTGTTTCTAATCCTGCAGGGTGGTAGGGCCCAGTACCATTTTCTCTTGGCAATCAACTTTTTCCTACATTCACCCGTTCCGTCCCACGTACCGATCTTATCCACTTTCATGCCCAACTTCAACAAGAGCTCCTTGAGAACCGAGTAACTGATAGGGATCACGAAGTTGGGGTCTTTTGACCTTTTTTTTATGTCGGTCAAATATCTGGCTATTTTTCTCTCCACTTCTTCATCCTCTACCCCAATTTTTTCCAAGAATTTGGCGAGCTCATCCTTGCCACTAATTTTCAGCCGGTAGTATTCTCTCTTTATCCTAGTCCCATTGGCGGCGTACTTCTGCACGCTTGAGAGTATCGGTCTGATCCCGTTATTCATGAACAAGAGCACGAGTATCTGGATACTTTTTCTGTTCGCCTGCGTCACGACGATGCTGTTCCTGTTGAACTCTCCTTCCAAGGTCACGAACCACCTCAAGAAAACCCTTTGAAGCTCTCTACCCACGGATAGTAGCCAGGACGGGATGGGTGACTCTCTCGATGTACCTGCTATAATGTGAAATTTTTTGTCAAGATACTGTACGAAAGCCCGCCCGCTGAACTCGTACTCAGTTTCACCTACTTTCCTGAACTTGATTCCAAACTCTTTCATTGAAATATCAAAAAACTCCTTCAACAAGCCCGAGTATTTTTTCTGGGTTACCCGAAGTCTATTTTTACCTTTTCTGTCCTCAGCGCATACGAATGCCATCCACTTCATTAGGTCTGCGGATACTTCAGCATTCTTAAAACTCGTGATCTTACAGCTGTTCTTTCTGGGACAAATAATCAGCACATCACCAGATAAGTGGGGCTTGGGCAAATCGGGAAATACACCGATTATTTTTCTCTTCACATTTTCTGACAATCCATTATAGTTGAAGGAGTCCGTTAAATGTTGTCTAGTAATCCCGATTCTATTGGCTAGCTCATCCTCCCTAAGTCTATATAGAACCCTCAGCTCGTTTATTTCTTCATCCAAACAGTGGACAAATTCCGTGAAATTTTTTGTCTTTTTTTTCAGCTCGTCAAATCTCATGGCGTCGATCACGATGTGGTCTTTCCTTAAATCATCGATGTACCCCTCAAATCTTAAGCCTTCGTGAAGACTAGCCTTTTTCAACGTTGAAATATAATCCCCAGATTTGAGCATGTCAGCCCGGACCCACTCCAGTTTCCCGGCCCGGTTGACCAAAAATGGATGATTCGGTGTCGTGGTGAGCTCTCTCCCAGATACTGTGCGGACCTTGATCATTTCGCCTCTATAAGGTTGAAGATAAACAAATGCCTTGGTTTTAACAAAATCTAATTTATCGTCCAAACAATACGTGTTGAAACCGACATCGTAAAATTTCCCTCCCCCATCTTCTTTGATTAGGGTGCCCTTTTCCTCCACCAACTTAACGAGATCCCTGCCTGTCAAAATATCATTGTTTACGAGGACAAAATCGTCTAAGCTAACACACTTTCCATGATCTATGTGCCCAACCAACCCTATATTTACATCTGCCTGCGGCATCCAAACACCAGTTGTTATAGCCCATTTAACTTTAAGCGATTTGGGGAGGAGGGGGGTCACCGAACGCATCCGTTCCTATTCTCCCTGTTTTGTGGTTCGAATCACTCTTTTTGAAAAGAATAGAACTCGTTTTTGCCAACAAATTGTTTTTTAGAAGATAAATCGAAAACGTGCCCTTAGTTTTTCCTCGATAAAACTTTGATCTGGTCTTTGTTTTTCTAGCCTGAAAGCCGAAGAATACTTCCAACGGCTCTCATCCCCCCTTATGGGAGGGAACGTGCTCGGCGGTAAAGTTGAAACTTCTAGTCGACGATTCATCCCCTCAACTGAAGTCTGGGGCTTTCTCGCCTACGATTTTGTAAAAATGTTGCTCCCCACCACGGTAACTATGCCGCTTTCGCCTCGGCTTCCTTCGGCGCCAATATTTCCCCAATAGGTTTTTCCCCGCGCTTCACGATCTTCGCATTCACCTGCACGATTGCCTCGGAGATTCTAGACCCACGCACCCGCTTCCGGCGGCGTTCACCCCGCTTCCGCGGCGAAAAGCCCGATCCGCCAGCCAGCAGGACGCTCGTTCTCCCGGAGCCTGTTATATCTGCACGCATTGGAAAGCCGTCCCGGTCGGTTCCTCCCGTCAGCTGGAGCTCGTAGCCCGGGAGCCCGACCACCTCACCGCCGAATTTGTCCCCAATGCGTAACCCGATCAGCTTGCGGGCCTCGAGATCGCGCGCCTCGAGGTTGTAGCTCTTGCCCGTCTCCGGATCAGCCGCCACCACTTTGAATGCCATCACATCACCCACATTGTCAGGGGACTAATATCCCCCACCAGCTCATAAACTTTTTCGAGTTCTTGATTGACCTCGGGAAAAACAAGTTACCCCATATTGATAGGGAAGCGGCCCCGGCTCCTCGGATACCGAGGCGAGCAGGTGTTCAGGGGGGGAAGCTGAGGCGGGTGATACAGAGGGACCCGTGAAATCTAAAGGTGCTCTCCTAACGCAAGGAGGCACCTATTTCTTTTTTCTTTTCCCCAAAGTAATACTTGCTTACGCTTTTTCTACCGTCCCCTGTTAATAACTTTCTTTCCGAACCCCTCAATGTTTTTGGTCCTTTCTTTTTTACCATTTTACCACATCCCAACCTATGTTTCAGATTAAAACAAATCATACGGAGACTTCTTTCTTCTTTTCTTTTTTATTAGCCTTCCAGTAATTGG
>DTYD01000139.1 GCA_012962055.1 Hadesarchaea archaeon | reverse complement strand
CCACCACCTCCTCTCCTATCGTCCACGCCTTGAGGTGACATCCGCCCCTGCACGCAGTGGCATAAGCGAGAGCCATGCCCCAAGCGCCCCGTGGATCGTATGCTGGAAGTTCCATGCCTTTAACGTGCATCGCGAAAGATTCGGCCCCCCGTCCGATCTTTTTGGCCGCTGCAAGCGCTCCATCTGCCAACAAATTTCCCAACCCCTCCCTGAACGCTATCTTTCTGACAAACTCCACAGCTGCCCCATGATTGCCGAAACTGAGGTCCAGCCCTCCGGTGTCCTCCTTGGAAAGCAACCCGCGCCCATAACACTCCATCGCAAATCCGATCACGTTGCCCGTTGAAATGGTATCAAGACCGTAACGATCGCACCACATGTTGGCCGCCACGATCGCATCGAAGCGGTCTACCCCGCACTGAGGACCAAAACTCCATATCGTCTCGTAATCCGGACCGTCTACGAGGCTCCCGCCGTACTCTCCCCCAAGGATGATGCTGAACTTTCCGCAGGAGATCGGGCAGGCGTAACAGGCCGTATGCCGCTTGACGAACCTGCACATCGCCTCTGCGTTTATCCGCCGGGATCCCTCAAACACGCCCTGCTGAAAGTTACGGGTCGGAAAGATTCCCGCTTCGTTTATCTCATCCACCAACCACGGGGTGCCCACCTCATCCAACTTCAGTTCTGTTCTGAGTTCGCGTCCGAGCATCTCCAGACCTTTCTCATCAGCGACTTCAATTTTCCCGTGCCCGCGCGCCGCGATGGCTTTGAGGCGTTTGGAGCCCATCACCGCCCCGACACCGCCTCTGCCCAGTGAACCGCTTCTACCACCGGAATTGAGGTCAATCTGAACGCTCGCGAATTTCACCAAGTTCTCCCCGGCCTGGCCGATCGACGCCACACTGACACGTTTGTCTTTCAGCTCTCTCTGGATCGTGAGTTCTGTTTCCTCCGTGGTAAGCCCCCAAAGACCGCCAGCATCACGAAGTTCGGCGCTTCCGTCCATCACGCTCAGCCACGCGGGCTTCTTGGCTTTACCGCGGAGGATGACTCCATCAAATCCAGCGAACTTGAGCCTCGCTCCGAAAAATCCGCCGACCGAGGAACAAAGGTACATGTCCGTGAGCGGGGACTTCGTTACGGCTTCCCAGCGTGCGCAGGCCGGTAGTGGCATACCAGTCGCGGGGCCGGTCATGAATATGAGGACGTTATCGGCTGAAAGCGGGCCGATGCCGGGACCCACCTCGCGGTATAGAAACGCGGCACCCAAACCACGACCGCCGATGAACGCCCTAACAAGTTTTTTAGGGGTTTCACGTGCTTCTATCGTGCCCCGCGTCAGATCTACATATAAAATCCTGCCAGCGTGCCCGAACAGTTTACCTACCCCCTAGGTTAAACATTATTAACACGTTAAAAAGAAATTGCCGAGAAGGGATCAAGACGAAAATAGGTGTTATCGGGCTTCAGGGGGCCGTGAGCGAGCATTTAGATGCGGTAAAACGGGCGATGGAGAAGCTGGGAATCCGGGGCGAAGCCATCTGGGTGGGCAACTCTGAACAGCTGGTGGGAGTTGACGGAGTAATTATCCCCGGTGGCGAGAGCACGACGATTGGAAAACTCATGCAGCGAACCGGAACATTCGAGCGAGTTAAAGAACTTGCAAAAAGCGGCGTGCCGATTTTGGGGACATGCGCGGGTTTAATCGTGCTGGCGAAGCTCGGCGGCGAGCATGTTGTGCAGACAGGGCAGCCACTGCTTGAGCTTATGGACATCGCAGTGATTCGAAACGCCTTTGGTCGGCAGCGCGAGTCCTTCGAAGCGGATTTGGAGATCCCACTGCTCGGAGAAAAACCATTCCGCTGTGTTTTCATCCGAGCCCCCGCAGTGAGCGAGGTGTGGGGCGATGTTGAAATTTTAGCCAAGTTCCACGAAAAAATCGTCGGGGCGCGCCAGCGGAATATGCTCGCGGTGGCGTTTCACCCGGAGCTGACTCCGGATACGCGACTTCACGAGTATTTCCTAAAAATGTGTCAAAAGGTTGATTCGAGGTTGTCCAATAAATAGAAAAATTCCGAGTTTCCTGAGCGCCGCGGCGCGCATGTAAGTGCGCAGGTTGTGTGAGACGACCATAAGCAAGCAATCGTCCTTTCTTGAATTGGTGCACCTGCACCTGGTGCGGTTCCCGTACTTTATCTCCAGCCCGCCGAAGACAGTCAAGTCCCGCAGTCGATATGCCTCCTTGTTTTCGGCGAAGACCTTCGACATCTCTCGCATGATCAGCCCCCTGGCCCTCCTTTCCTGAGCTTAATCACCGGGCCAAACCAATGTTTTTTGCCGAGTTTGTAATTGTCTTCCGAGTCGTGGGCCGCGTCCAGGAGGAGGGGCCTGCCATCTCCATTAACGCCCTTCAGCAAACACTTGAGCCGAGGGGAGTCGTGAGCGTTGCCCTTGGTGACCAAGGCGCTACTCACCACCAGGAGACCGAGTTTGGTGTTGTATCCGATGAGTATGTGGAGTTTCAGTGTCACCAATACACGGTCCTTAGAATGGCGTTTTTCTCGCCTTTTACGCCATTTTGAAGGGGGTTTGTCATTCGGCCGAAGTTTTGGCCCGCTCTTCTTCACGTATCTGTCGGTTGACACTCCAGTCGCGTCCGCGATGAAAAGGTCTGGTGGGGAGAACTCGAAAATGAGGTCAAAAAGCTTGATGGCTTGATCCATGTAACACGGAGAAATGCGCTGGAGGCTCCACCAGATATCGGAGTGATCCACCCGCTTGTTGAGGATGAGCGGGGTGTCCCCCTCAGCCACCCGGAGGGACATGCAGAAGTGCTTCCGGTAAATCACTATCTCGGCGTGCTCATCGGGTTGATGTTCTGGCGGGCGCCCCCGCTTGGCGGCCTGCCAGGGAGGACCGAATTTTCTAACGACTCGCTTGCAAAGCTTAAATACCGGCCGCTTCTCATTCGCTTTAGAAGCGTGATAGGATTTCCAATATCCTACAGATCTCATGTGAACTCACTTCGAGTTCACCCCCACGCCTCCTCGATTCAGCATTCTTGGTGTAATCCGGCTAGAATTACATAAAAACCCGATTTATTAGACAACCTCCGTGGAAACGATAGGTTTATAAGTATTCCCTACTTTTAAAACTTATCCACGCTGGTGATGTCCAATGGAGTTTTGCCCAAAGTGTGGTACTGTATTAGTCCCCGCCAAGGTTGGACGCTCGAAACGACTTACTTGCCCACGCTGCGGATACAAAAGTAGGGTAAAAAAACCCGCGTCATACAAAATAAGCGAAAAAGGTAAGGAAGCCAGAGAAGTTGCAGTCATCGTAGAAAAGAAAAAGAAAGCCAAGCCTGTAGAACGCGAGTACGAACTTGAGCCACCAGAATATTACGAAGAATTTTACGAAGAATAGTTAGACTTTTACGACCGCTCCTTTTAGGACGCTGCTACAGGAACATGAACGTCGTTTTGGGATTTCAGGAATCGCTTCTAGGAGGAGCCCTTGAATACATGCGGTATTTTTTTCAAGTGTTTTAACGACCTCGGTATACGTGAGCTTTTTTTTGGAAACTCCAGCTGCAGAATTTGTGATGATCCCAATTGCTGCATAACACATCTCTAGCTCTCGCGCAAGAACACACTCGGGGACATTAGTCATGCCAACAAGATCCGAGCCAAGTATTTGTAATGCTTTTATCTCAGCTGCCGTTTCAAAACGTGGGCCCTCGGTGCAAGCATAAGTAGCATGAGGATGAACTTTAACCCTCAACTTTTTTGCGGTTTTCCTCACGGCCCCACGTAACTCTGGGCAATAGGGTTCGGTTACGTCGATATGTACAACTCCGGATTTGCCGCCTTCGTAAAATGTATGGGCACGACATGTTGTGAAGTCGATGAACTGAGTGAGAAGAGCGAGCTCCCCTGGTTGCATTTGTGGGTTGATAGAACCACAGCTCGTTGTAGCCAATATCCGCTTGACCCCAAGCTTGTGGAGGGCCCAAATGTTTGCCCGATAGTTAACTAAATGGGGTGGAGTTGTATGTTTCTTGCCATGTCTGGGTAAAAATGCGATATCACGCCCTCCAATTTCCCCAATAAGAAGTTCTGGAGACATGCCATAAGGTGTATTCACTTTAACGGTCTTAACCGTCTTGAACACTTGTATTGAACACAATCCTGAACCGCCGATAATCGCGACCTCGGCTCTCAACACTTCACCGCCCGAATCTTCGCTCTCTGCTCTGGTAAGTTCTAACCGCGCGGAGAAAATCTATCTTGGTAAACTCAGGCCAGTTCGCCTCGCAGAAGTATAGCTCGCTATAAGCTGACTGCCACAGGAGGAAACCGCTGAGGCGTTCTTCTCCGCTCGTCCGTATGATCAAGTCAGGGTCGGGCAAACCAGCTGTGTAGAGGTGCTTGTTTATCACGTCCTCATCGACCTCATTTGGCTTCAGCTCCCCACGCTCAATACGCTCGCATATACGCCGAACGGCCTCTGCCAGTTCGGCCCTACCGCCGTAACCGATAGCCAAATTGAGAGTATACCCATCATAACTCTGAGTTACCTTCTGAGCCTCCTCAACCGCCTGCCTGACTTTCTCCGGCAAGTATCCAAGGTTGCCTATCACCCGAACGCGAATCTTGTATTTGTGGACACGTTCGTCTCTCGCCACTTCCTTGAATTTTTCTGCAAATAGATCCATCAACGTCTGTACTTCCGTTTCAGGACGGTTGAAGTTCTCTGTCGAAAAGGCGTAAACTGTGACATGTTTAATCCCCAGCTCTTGACACCACCCTACCACTTCCTCAAGTTTTTTAGCACCGAAAAAATGCCCATTTATCCTATCGAGCCCTCTGTCCTCCGCGAACCTTCGATTACCATCTAAAATTATCGCGATGTGTTTTGGAACGTTTCCGGCTTGAATCACATCTGCCAATAACTGTTGCTCGTAATATTTTGCCGCTATCCGCCTGATACGGGACACGCCTGGCAACTTATGTACCGGGAACTTTTCTATCGACATGTAGCTCCTAAAACACCTTCCTCCCCATACTTAAATCGGTTGAGGGGGCCAATAACTCCGGTCTAACTGAGCAAACGCTAGAAACTCGAATTTCAAGGCCCTTCGGTCCTAGACTTGATAGTGGTTCTACCCCTGTTTTGAGCACTGACGACTAATCAGTTGCTAAATCGAGAACCAGCGAAAGAAATTTAAGTCAAGAAGAGAAGAACTAATTGCTTTTGGAGGCTGATCTGAGGGGCTGCGGGGTGAATAAACCCCAAAAGGTTGAAAATGTGCCCTATATATCCAAAATCGAGCTAAAAGGTTTCAAATCGTTTGGAAATTCGAAGATTACCATTCCGCTGTCCGAGGGACTCACAGCGATCGTGGGGCCTAACGGACACGGCAAGAGCAACATATTCGACGCTTTGTCCTTCGTGCTCGGTGAAATGAGCGCCAAGAGTATGCGAGCTAGGCAGCTTTCAGATCTCATTTATTGGGGAGATAAAAATAATGGATTTCGTCCCGCGCCATTCGCTGAAGTAGCTCTCTACTTTAACAACAAGGATGGAAAGATCCCAACAAACTCCGAAATGGTGGTGATATCCCGGCAAGTCAAGCGTAGCGGAGACTGTGTGTACAAGATAAACAACAGACGTGTGAACCGACAAGATATCGTAGACCTCCTAGCCCCAAGTATGACAAGTCCTGGCGGCTATAATTTTGTTATGCAGGGGGATGTCGGTAAATTCGTCAATATGAACCCAACCGACCGCAGGTTGATTATAGACGATCTTGCAGGAGTAGCGGAGTATGATGAGAAAAAGCAAAAATCTGTGGCAGAGCTTCAGAAAGTGGAAGGGAACCTCAATACCGCTGGCGTTCGTCTGGAAGAGATTTCGGACCAGATGGAAAGACTAAAAATACAGATGGATACGGCCATCAAGTATAAACAATTAATGCGAGAACTTGATGAAATCAACGCGACACTAATCCTCGTAAAGAAAAAAGCACACAAGAAAAAACTTTCTAAGCTAAAATCAAAAATCGAGAAGTTGAGCAAAGATATTCAGAGGTTAAGAAACAAACACCGATCCATAATGAATGGGATAAACAAGCACGAAGAAAAAATTGGGAAACTTGACGATATTATTGAGGAGAAACGCAGCGCTGACGTTTTGGAGAGGGTAAGGGTTGCCCGAGCACAAATTGGCACCTTGAGTGAACTGTTAGACGCCACCTCCAAGAAGCAATCGGAAATCAGCCATAGGATCGCCGAACTGACCGCCCAAATCAGAAAAAAAGGGAAGTTTGAAATCATCCCCGGCAATGTGAT
>DTYD01000138.1 GCA_012962055.1 Hadesarchaea archaeon | reverse complement strand
TGCTGGCCCCATCGCTTGATGGGGGGAGGCGCGAGAGGAACTCTCGCAGTTTTTCGAACACGGTGAACCACCTCCGTAGGTTGTTCACCCCTCCTTCCCAATCCAGCCAAAGACATTTGTCAGAGAAAAAGATAAGACCTTAAGTTAACAGCATCGCTATTTTGTCCAATTTACTTAAATAGAACATTTCTTCTGCCCGGAAGACGCCGAAAGAACCACGCCGATGTTCGCAGAAGCTACCTGATATGAAAGGCCGGAAATTTTTGTCTGTTGCCCAACTTATTTCCATTTGGAGGTCGCCATGCAGTCGAAATTTTTCCAATTATCGGTATCTCCGGCTCAATGAATTCAAATTATTAAAACACCGTTACCAAATACTACATCGATGTTCGTCAAATACATCAGAGATCCTGTCCACGGCTATGCGGGCATGACCGATATCGAAAAACATGTTATCGATACTTGGCCGGTTCAGCGCCTTCGTGGAATTAAGCAACTTTCTATAGCGTATCTCGTTTACCCGGGAGCTGACCACACCCGCTTCTCCCACGGTGTGGGCACAATGCAAGTTGCAGGACATATGGCAGACGCTCTCAGACGAAGTGTCGACATATCTGATGACGAATGGCGGCTGATCCGCCTCGCCGGGCTTCTCCACGATATCGGCCACGGGCCGTTCTCTCACTCTTACGAAGAAATCCTAGTAAAGCACCGTGGAATCAACCACGAGAAGATGGGCGAAGAAGTTGTGAAGCGGAGTCAGCTCGCGGATACGCTCGGAGAGTGCGGTTTCAAGCCGGAGGAGATCACAGAACTCGCTTTTGGAAAAAGGACCAGGAAGAAACGCTATCTGCACCAGATAATAGCAAGTCAGGTCGACGCCGACAAACTCGATTTTCTGGTCCGGGATTCATACTTTACAGGTGTGGAGTATGGTCGTATTGATATAAGCCGCATTGTGCAAGCCATGGACATTTATAAAGGAGATATCGCCATCGACCTAAAAGCACTTTACGCCTTGGAGGCGTTTATGATCGCACGATACGAGATGTTTCTCGCCGTGTACTATCACCACGCAGTCCGGGCTGCAGAAATCCTGCTCCACAAAGCTATGAATTATGCGCACGAACTGATCGGGCTGACAACATTCAAAGATGTCGATGAGTTTTTGACGATGGATGATGGATACGTGACAACCAAGCTACGTGAGCTCGATCCGAACGATTTTGGTAACAAGGACGAAAGACATCTCGCAGCAATGGCCAAATCGATGACAGATACTCTTGACGCGCGAAAACTTTTCAAGCCAGCTTACCAGCGCGACGTCCACATTCACGACCCGTATGTGGCAAAACTGCTTGGTGATGAGGGAGTACGGCATCAAAAAGAGATGGAGATAGCGAAACTTGCCGGTGTTGACCCCGAGGTGGTGGTTGTCGATGTTCCGACGCTCGACTCCATCCCATACTACCCGAGGGAGATAGACCCTATGGAGGTACCCGTCTTCAGAATGACCGGTAAGGGGAAAAAGGAACCGGTCAAGCTTTCCCAGCATTCACGTCTGGTAAACGTGCTGAAAGGCTACATCGATATAGTTCGGGTGTACACCTTCCCCGATTACCGGAGCAAGGTTGAGCGTGCAGCCGCAAAAGTTTTCAAAACTTTCCCGTTCGCGGCCCGTATAAATATGTGAATTCCAATTTCGCTGGATCAAAGGATAGCACCGACAAGCTCTCTTATTTCAGCTTGAACTTCACCGCGTGGTCGGGAACCGTTGACGATTTTCAATCCCTCCTGTCTAGCGATGTGGAGATAATTTCGACGCACCCGTTCCTGGAGCTTCAGGTCCTTTTCGAACTCGTCCAGCTTCCGTGAACCAATTCTAGCAAGTGAAACTCTGGTTGGGACATCGATCAGAATTGTCAAATCAGGTTTTGGCGCGTATTTGTTTATTTTCCTTACCCAACTAACTGATAACCCGCGAGCGGATTGGTAAGCAAGAGATGAATACACATACCGCTCGCTTACGACAATTTTACCCGCGTTTACAGAAGGTGTGATCAGATTTTTGACGTGCTGTACCCTGTCGACAGCGAAAAGAAGCGCTTCTGCGGTTATCGGTAATTTTAACTCACCCTTCAACACTTTTTTGACCAGTTCTCCGAAAACACCGTTTGTCGGTTCGTCGGTAAGAACGACCCGATGCCCGCTAGCACGTAGCCATCGAGCAAGTAATTTTGCATGCGTGCTCTTTCCACACCCGTCGAGCCCCTCTATCGATATCGCTTTTCCTTTCATCTTGGCTCCAACTTTAACTTTGCGACGACGTATTTACCGGTTATCTAACCCACCGGCACAGGCAAACAGAGCAAAAATACCACCAGGGCCATTGCGGCTAAAGATTTCTGGCGCTTGGACAATTCAGAAACATCGTCGAGTGCTCCTGGATGATAACCCCTGAACAGCAGTATGATAAGAAACCCCCAGAACCACAGCGGAAACTCCGGAAACGGGATGCCCGTCAAAAACAGTGTGAACCCCAGCGTGCGGGTTAACGTGTAATGGCGTTCACGGTTCATAAGTCCCCGTGCGACGTGTCCACCATCGAACCACCCGGCAGGGATCAGGTTAAACATTGTTAACAGAAGAACCACCCAACCAGCGAAAGCAAGCGGATTGAGGACCATACCGGACGGGATGTAACCGAAGATGCCGACTTGCATTATGGCAAATATCGCGGGCACCATCGGCAGAGCAAGGCCTGTTGGGTCTGGTCTAGACAACATCAGGCCCAAGATGGTAAGCGGGATGGCCATGGCAAAACCTGATAAGGGCCCAGCCACCCCCAGTTCTACCAGCGCTTCCTTGGTTGGTATCGGACCTTTGATGTTTATGACCGCCCCTAACGTGCCGAGCATATTTGGGGCGGGGATGAAGTATGGCAAGGTTGACTCGACTCCGTTTCGCCATGCAGCAATCTTGTGCCCCATCTCATGAGTACCCAACATGAGCATTATCGCGCATGAAAAGAGGGCTGCCTTGGCGATGTTTCCGAAGATCAGAAAATACCCTGCTGCGAAAGTTGTCAGAATGGTCGCACAAAAGAGGAGGATATTGATTACCACGTTACTTGGTCTGACCTTCGGGTACCTCAACACCACGAGTTTGAGTTCCCCCATTCGTTCGCGCATGACTGGCAAATATCCCCGCGGTCTAAACACCTTCAAGAGCGTCCGAAAGGATCGTTTCGGGTCTCGAGCGCTCACTTCGACCTCTATTCGATTGTCCTTCGCGACAAAATCTGTGACTTCGAAATGTTTTGTGATCAACCGCAGCGGTTTCGCCAGCCACCCTGGGGGCTCCGCCCCGGTAACCTCCATGCTTTTCCCGCACCGAGGACACTCGTTTAGCAGTGTTTCGCCAATTTCGCGTGCCGACATCCTATAGTCCGAATACTTACAGCCCGAACACTCGAATTTTCTAATTTGAAGTTGGTTCACTTCCATTCGTTCACACCGAAAAACTGATCCATTATTCTCTGCAACATTTCCACCTACGATACAATTTATGGTCAAAATCCAAGATTTCCAAAATCCTTCCCGCTATAAAATCCACCAAATCGGAGATCCCCTTTGGCTCATGATAAAATGCTGGAGCAGCTACCAAAATGGTTGCCCCAGCACGTCTTAGCTTAACCATATTTTCGAGATGAATCAGATTCAAAGGAGTTTCTCTGGGGACCAACACTAGCGGACGGTTCTGTTTGAGTGTGACATCGGCAGCGCGAGAAATTAAGTCGGTAGTGACACCGTTGGCTATCGCTCCGAGTGTCTTCATACTGCACGGAACTATCACCATGCCATCAACTTCGTAAGACCCGCTCGACATTGGTGCTGTCATATCATCCGGTGAATAGCTCCGGGTAACTAACCGTCGAATATCAGCTACTTTTCTCTTGAGTTCAAGTTCCAGAAGAGTTTCAGCTGGTTTTGAAATTATCAAATCCGTTTCGATTCCAAATTTTTTGCAAACTTCAAGTAGCTTTACCCCGTAAATCACGCCGCTGGAACCTGTAATCGCCACAATCAAATGCATTTTTTTCAATCTCCAGTTTGGGGAAACACGCTCTCAGATCATTTCCTTTATTTTTGCCACAACAGCGTCTCCGACATCCGAAGTACTTGAGGTTCCACCCAGATCATGGGTTCGGATTTTGCCTTCACGAAGAACCTCAACCACCGCCTGCTCCAGTTGGTCCGCTGTTTTCTGCTCCCCCAAGTGCTCGAGCATCATTTGACCTGCCAGAATTGCGGCGAGCGGATTAGCCACGTTTTTTCCCGCGTACTTGGGGGCCGAACCGTGAATAGGCTCAAACATGCTGCCCCCCACAGGGTTA
>DTYD01000137.1 GCA_012962055.1 Hadesarchaea archaeon | reverse complement strand
TCTTCTTCATCGCTATGGCTACAATGTAGCTACTTATAAGGATTGCGGAGAGATTTCATCTCTAAATTATGCAACACAGCAGTAAAAACAAAAACCTATAAAGAAACGACGATTAGTATTCTAAAATGATCTGGGGCAACAGCATGAAAAAAAATCCTGATTTTGAAGGCATGGAGAGGGCCAGACGTGAATATCTAACAAAAATAAGACAATCTGCCTCTTTGGAGTTTAACCCCGAAAAATGGGAAGAAATGAGAAAACTTGTCTACAACGTGACCCCCCTCGATGTCGATGTTGTCATAGACGACACGACACTTAGGGAAGGGGTCCAGATGGCGGGGATAGCCAGCCCTCACCCTTCAGATGCGTGCAGGATGGCTTGCATGCTCAGGGACATCGGCGTTGAAAGACTCGAGGTTCTGACCTACACAAAGTCCGATCAAGAGGCAGTGAAACGGATGCAGGATGAAAATTTGGGGGATATCCTAGCTGCGTGGTCTAGGGCCACAAAGGGAGACATTGATCTGGCATTGAAACTCGACTTCAAACAGGTTGGGATATCTCATCCGGTCTCTTACATCCACTTCGAAAAATGGATCGATAAACCTCTAGATGAGCTCTTTGCAAGGGTTAGAGGGGCTGTTGAATATGCAAGACAACATGGACTGACCGTCTTCGTACACGGAGAGGACAGTACCCGTGCGGATTGGAAATTTGAGAAGGCGTTCATAAACACGGTAGCAGACGCTGGGGCAAGCGTGTACAGGATATGCGACACCGTCGGATGTGGCACTTCCGATGTTAGGGCATCACCGCCGCAGGGAATACCAGCGAAGATCCAACAGATAAAAAAGGAGACTAAAATTCCAACAGTGGAGATTCATGCGCATGATGACCTCGGAAACGCGGTAGAGAATACGATGGCTACGATAAGGGCGGCATCGGGACTTTACGACAAGGTGTATGCAAGCACCACTTTCCTTGGAATAGGGGATCGTGCCGGAGGCGCTGAGACGGAGAAGATAATCATGAATTGTTACATTCATCACGGTATCAACAAATGGAATTTGAGTACTCTTCGAGAACTTGCGGCGTTTATCGCTTCTTCAACAAATTATCCTTTACCCGTGAACAAGGCCATCGTCGGCGATGCCGCATTTGCGCACGAGTCTGGGATACACGTCCACGGGGTGAGCACCCTCCCGCTCACATACGAGCCGTTTCCGCCGGAACTTGTTGGGCACGGAAGGACGATCGTCGTTGGAAAACGCTCTGGGAGGCACGGCGTGAAGCTGAAGCTGGAGGAGATATTGAAGAAGAAGGTGGACGAGGACGATCCGAAACTCGTCCAGCTTGTGGAAGTGATCAAGAAAAAATTCGTCGAGGGCAGAAGGAGATACCCGATCGGCGACGATGAGCTCAAACAGCTGGCGCGAAAGGTTGGCTTCTATGAGATATGAATGCGGATTTTCAGGCGGGCGGGGGTGTCTACCTATAAAAAATATGGCTGTTGTTTGACCGCGATGTAGCTCAAGCACGGCTCGTCGGTTATCGTGATAGTGTAACCATGTTCTTGACAATCTTTGATTAACTCCTCACTAATGTTAGCCGGTAAGTGCTGGGTAATGGTGATATAGACTACAGTTTTTTCAGGACGATCTTCATCAGCGATGTTTGTATTGACCACAGGTCTGTCTGTTTCATTATTCGCGATTTCCTCTTGGGTGTCTAATGGACGTGGAATATCGATTTCATACCGGAAATCGTCTTGCCCCGCGCCACAAGCTGATACAGAAGAAAAAGTGATCATGAATGCAATGAAGAAAAATGGGAAAACGTATAAACTAGCTTTCCCCCCCGCCTCCAAATGACCGGCCTCCATCTCCCATGCATGGGAAAGTTTAAAAATATTTCCTAAAATCACCGCACAGCGAGCGAGAATTTAAGAAGCATACAAGAAAATAGCATTTGAGGTTTAGTATGCATACAGTCACTCTAATCCCTGGCGACGGGGTCGGCCCAGAAGTTATTGCAGCTGCAAAAAAATGTGTAGAGGCCACGGGAGTTAAGATAAAATGGGAAAAAGTCAGGGCCGGTGTAGAAGTCATGAAAAAATACAGAACCCCCCTCCCAGAAGGTGTGATCAAGTCCATACGTAAAAATAAGGTTGCTCTGAAAGGACCGATAACTACACCGGTGGGCTCAGGTTTCCGCAGCGTGAACGTCGCGTTGAGAAAAACACTCGATCTTTATGCGTGTCTGAGACCCTGCAAATGGTATCCGGGAGTGCGTTCGAAATACTCGGATATCGATTTAGTGGTAGTAAGGGAAAATACAGAGGATTTATATATGGGAATAGAGTTCGCAGAAGGAGCCACAGAGACGGAAAGGTTCATCAAATTTGTGAAGGAAAATAAAAAAGTAGAGATTAGGCGTGATTCCGGGATAAGTTTGAAACCCATTTCTCGCTCTGCTTCCGAGCGGATCGTTCGCTTCGCTTTCAGATATGCCCAGGAAAACAAACGTAAGAAAATCACCGTGGTGCATAAGGCCAATATAATGAAATACTCGGATGGCGTTTTTCTTGAGACCGCTCGCAAAGTGGCGCAAGGGTTTCCAGAGATAGAATTTGAGGACAGGATCGTGGACAACATGTGCATGCAGCTGGTCCAGAAACCTAATCTGTACGATGTGATAGTGGCGCCAAATATTTATGGAGACATACTTTCTGACCTCTGTGCAGGTTTGGTGGGTGGGTTAGGTGTGGCGCCAGGGGCAAATATCGGCGACAAATTTGCGGTTTTTGAGCCTACTCACGGAAGTGCTCCCAAATACGCGGGATTAAACAAGGTAAACCCTACAGCAGCTATTCTTTCTGGCGTGATGATGTTACGTCATCTTGGGGAGAATGAAGCTGCGCAAAAATTGGAGAATGCTGTAACTAAAGTTATCGCTGAGGGTAAATATGTGACTTATGACCTCAAAGAGGATCTAAATGATGTGTCAGCGGTAGGCACGAAAGAGATGGCTGAGGCAATAGTACGAACGTTGTGATGTTGAATTTGAAGTCATACAAAAAATATTCCTATTGATGAGAGACCGGTAAAGACCAGAAAAACGATAGACGAAGGCGCCAGCAAAACACGTTCTATTTTTCTAGCCCGCTTTATCTCGGGCAACATACTTTTTGAGCATCTGAGATTGATGAGGCCCACTGTTGAAAAGAGTAACGCGAACCAAGCGGCAATTATCATAGCAGTCCCCGCGGTCATATACCAGGGGATCGTCGCGCCACTTAGATACGCCTTGACCAAAAAGGGCATAGTCAACAGACCGAACGCCACAGCGGCAGTGAACCAAAATTTCACCCACAAGGTTATCCCCAAGGCACGTTTTTCCTTTAAGATGCGATTTTTGACCACACGGAGAGCATGAATACGGAAGACCATGATGAACATAAGTGGTCCGGGCAGATTCCAGGCCGTGATGAACCACCCCCATGTTTCTGCGCTTGATGGGTACGTTGGAAACTCCGGTAGAACCGTGAAGACTAACGACACGAAGAAACCCAAAATGAGTACGATGGATGCAACGTGCCCGACTTGATTTACTGCCCTAAGCATTCTGATCGAGTTCAATCAAGCACCCTTCGGCATGTAAGTTTAAGAACTTCAATAAATAAAAATAATTGCCCAGGCAGGTGGCTAAGTGAAATATAAAATCGCTGTAATTCCGGGTGATGGGATAGGTCCCGAGGTCATCCGCGAGGGCATGAGGGTTCTTACCGCCGTGGCCGAATTGACTTCAGGTCTTGATTTCAAGTTCGTAGAATTTCCTTACGGTGCTGAGCACTACCTCAAGACAAAGAAGCTCGTGCCAGAAAATGGGTTGAAAGAACTTTCCAAAATGGACGCAATATACTTGGGGGCACTTGGCGACCCTCGTGTGGAACCAGGTATACTCGAACAGGGTATTTTGCTCAAGCTTCGGTTTTACTTCGAACAGTACATCAACCTCCGTCCGGTCAAGCTTTATCCTGGGGTGCCTTGTCCGCTAAAGGACAAAGGTCCAGAGCACGTAAACTTTTATGTGGTGAGAGAGAACACCGAGGACTTTTACGTGGGGGTAGGCGGGCGGGCTAAAGGAAAATCCAAGACCAAGCTCGATGTTCTCCGGTCTATCTATCATGTCAAGTTTGATCTGGACATCGAGGTCGATCGAGACGAGATAGCTTATCAGATTGGGGTCGTCAGTCGAAAAGGAGCTGAGCGGGCAATCCGTTACGCGTTCGAGTTCGCGAGGAGGAAGGGCAAAAAACGCATCACCTCTGTTGACAAGACCAACGTGCTTACTCACGTCTACGGTCTCTGGCGCGAGGTTTTCGAGCGCGTTGCCAAAAAGTATTCAGATATTGAAACTGAGTTTGCCTTTGTGGACGCTATCACAATGTGGCTTGTGAAAAACCCGGAGTGGTACCAAGTTGTTGTCACACCCAATATGTTCGGTGACATCATCACGGATCTTGGAGCGATGATTCAAGGTGGCCTCGGGCTGGCCCCAGGTGCTAATATTAACCCTGTGGGGGTCAGCATGTTTGAGCCTATTCACGGTTCGGCCCCCAAGTACGCGGGA
>DTYD01000136.1 GCA_012962055.1 Hadesarchaea archaeon | reverse complement strand
GGCAGTTTTTCAAGAGTTTTACACATTCAAAGGTGGGGTGGTAGTTTCCATAGACTATTTTTATGTCCGGATTTTTCTCTTTGATAGCGTCGGCCAATTTCATGCTTTGTTTAAACGTGTGTGTCAGCGCACTTATACCGACTATTTCAGGATCTTCTTTCTCCACCCGTTCCACCACTTTTTCGACCGACAACTGAACTCTCGCGTTATCGATAAGTTTAACTTCGTGTCCGTGGTTCTGAAGCACTGTCCCCGTGTAAAGTAGACCAAGTGGCGGCCAAGCTGCTTCGTTTTCTATCCGTTCTGCTAGGTCAGTGTTTGAGTTCAACAGGACGACCTTCACGGGGACACCTAACCTCAGATTCACCATCAATAAGGTAAAATATGCCAAGTTAAAGATGTTAGCGAAAACCATGAAAGTACTTGTCACCGGTGGAGCGGGATTCATAGGATCAAATTTAGTGGAGGAGCTGATTCGACGAGGCGAGGATGTCACGGTCCTCGATAATTTCTCGACAGGGTCTACGGAGAATCTGGAGTCGGTGAGGGGGGAAGTGAAAGTGTTGCGGGCCACGTGTTCCATGATTCCAAAATTAAAACTTTCCAAAACCGAGTTAGTTTTTCACATAGGCATCCCTTCTAGTTCGCCCATGTACCGCGAAAACCCCTTGCTGGTGGGAGAGTCTATAAACGAGTTCATAAAGGTGTTTGGGTTAGCAAAGAAAAATAAAGCCAAGATCATCTACGCGTCGACCTCGAGCATGTACGGTCGCTGCAAACCCCCTCACCGTGAGGACATGGTATCTGAGCCCTTTGACTATTACACGGAGGCTCGTGTCGCGATGGAGCGTCTCGCGCGCGTGTACCATGAATTATACGGCGTTAACTCCGTCGGCATGCGGTTTTTCTCCGTTTATGGCCCCCACGAGAAAGCGAAGGGAAAATACGCCAATGTAGTGAGCCAGTTCATATGGAACATCCGTGAGGACAAGCCACCGGTGATCTACGGGGACGGTACTCAGACCAGGGACTTTGTGCACGTAAGTGATGTGGTCAGTGCTTGTCTGAAAGCCGCCTGGGCCGACCTGGGGTGTGAGGTGATAAACGTGGGCACCGGTAAAAGCACGACCTTCAACCGGGCGGCGGAGCTGGTCAGCCGATTTTTCGGGAAATCTATTAAACCGGAGTACAGACCAAATCCCATCAAAAATTACGTTTATCACACACTTGCAGATTTAACAAAAGCTAGAAAATTGATCGGGTACGAACCAGAGGTAACGCTTGAGGAAGGAGTCAGACGATTGGTGAAAGAAGGGTAGCGGCCGTGTATGCAAGACCTGTTTCAGTTCCTAGCCCAAAATTTCGGTTATCTCGGCGTTTTTCTTGTGGGGTTGATCGGAGCGGCTTCGATTATTATCCCGGTCCCAACAACTGTGGTCCTTCTCGGGGTCGCCACTACGAGGATTTTTGACCCGTTTTTGCTCGCACTAGCGTTTGGGACGGGTTCGGCAGTAGGGCAGCTCACGAGCTACGCGGTTGGACATGCCGGTAGGAAAGTTGTGAGTGAAAAATATTGGGGGCGCATGAATGCGATGTTGAAAATTTTCGAACACTACGGAATGATAGCGGTGTTCATTTTCGCGCTGACACCCTTGCCCGACAGCTTGCTTTTTATTCCGATGGGGCTCGTTCATTACAGCTTATTGAAGGTGTTCATCGCAGCGGTTGCAGGAAAAATCTGCATGTCCCTCATGATCACGTACTTCGGCGGTGCTGTGGGGCAAGTTTTTGTCGAGAATTGGATTTTCGGCGTAGTTACCACGATTCTTTTGATTTTAGTGGTCGTCGGCATGTTTAAAATAAATTGGGAGAACGTTGTAGAAAAATATTTGCCAAACGAGAAAATAAGAAAAAATTAATTTTCCTAGTCGGCTTTCTTCATACGGGGTTTCAGCTTTTCCAGCACTTTTGGCAGTGTAGTGTACTCCATCGATTCTGGACCCAGACGAGCCGGCTCGAACTCCCCCATCCGACGCAGGACGGCAGAATATTCCACAGCCTCCCGACGGGCGAGATCAAATGATGGGTCCTCAAACATGTCAGCTATTAGTGGTTTCCCGTCATCGTCGGTGGCTATCTCGCCGTTGCACACCTGAAAACCGAGCGCCACCATCCTCGGGGGACCGTCGAATACCACACATCGGGAATCTTTCAGTCCCACAGGCATCAACGGACCCCAGTGGCTGCCCCGCATCCAGCCCTCAACGAAGTAACTGTGCATGAACGGTGACAGCAACTCCCCAACCGATGGTAGACCGTGTTGACCCCTAGTTATGCAAACGGGGTCGTCTTTTCCGACGTACTTGCCGGCTATGAGGGCCAATTTTGTCGTACTTGTGGAGGCGCATACCAGATCGTCGCTAGCCCGCCACACATGGGAAACCACGTAACGTCCGGGAGCCCCGATGAGAGCTATCAATTCATACATTTCTTCAGGGGATTTCATAATGACCTTCGTGTTCTCAAACACGTCAAGGACCTCAAATTTGAAACCTCCGGTCATGTTCGGGTCTATCACAAGTCCGGCGGTGTTGGACGGGTCTGCAAACATGCGGAAAAGCGGATAGTTAAAAGCGCCGGGTTCTGTTTTGTCAGCGGCGAAAACGACGATTGATTCAGCTTTTCGCTCTTCGATCTCCATCTCTGCGACACCGGGCCCCATCCCCCTGACGTTTCCGCTGAAAGCAGATTTCAGGATGTCCTGTCCAGCCCCGTAGAGCTTGAGTTCAGTGGCCTTGTTGGCGGCCGCGGTAAAAGTGTCCCAGGCGAGCTTGTGAATCTCCGGATTGTTTTCTCCTTTCCGGTGAACCATCAAAAGTTCGAGGTCGTCTCCAGCGTTGAACACATAGTGGCTGTTGATCAATCCCTCCTTCTCCGCGTTTTGCATGCTCTTTTCAGCGATATTCTTCAGTGGTGAGGGAACAACGTGATGGCCTGCCAGAGAACCGACATCGCATTTGATCAGTGATATGGTGGTTTTTTCGGGCATTAGTTCACCTTTATCCTTTTTTAGTCCACATATCCTGCTTTTAAGCGTTGCGGTTGGCTTGGCTTTGGGACAAAAATAGTTTACACCTTCTTTTCTTGAAGGGCCCTTCTATCCTCGGGTGTTAGG
>DTYD01000135.1 GCA_012962055.1 Hadesarchaea archaeon | reverse complement strand
TCTGTGAGAGGGTACCTCAAGAACTACCTCAATACGGTGAAATTTAGGTGATATGACTTAAATTTCTGCCAAAATGTTAAAGAATAACTTGACCGATACTAAAATGGATGTGTTTTTGATTGGCCAGCACCATATACCGGTCGAACAGGTTTTCAGAAATAATTTATCACTGGCGTTGAAGCTAAAGGAGACCATACAAAAGTACGCTACCACAATCAAAGAAAGAGAGAAATGTGACACGATAAAGATAATGAACTTCTGCGGTACACATGAGTGGACCACGACCCACTACGGTTTACGGAACCTAATCCCTCCTTTTTTGGATATGGTGCCGGGGCCGGGATGTCCGGTGTGTGTAGTTCCTTCGTATTACGTGGACGCAGTCGTGAAGCTTGCCCGAGAAGGTGTCAGGATTTACACTTACGGCGATTCGTTCAGGCTTCGCAGCGCAAAGTCCAAAAGTCCCGCTAGCCTCCAAGAGGTCAAGGCAAATGGCGATGATGTGAAGCTCGTCTACAGCTTTCTTGACGCGGTTAAGAACTCGCAGTCACACGGGAAAGAGAGCGTGTTTTTTGGCATAGGATTTGAGACGACCGTTCCCAGTTATGCCCTAGCGCTGAAAGGAGGAATGGTCCCGGAAAATCTTAAATTCCTCAACGTGGCGAGATTGACTCCGCCGGCGATGAAGTATACGATCAAACTTCATCAAGAACGCGGGTTGTTGCCGATAAAGGGAATAATAGCACCTGGTCACGTCTCGACTATCACTGGGGCTGTCGAATGGGAATTTCTGCCAAGGGCACATGGACTGCCCACCGTGGTCGCGGGGTTTGAACCTATTGATGTGCTTATGGCGGTGGCACAGATACTCCTGATGATAAAGGAAAACAAACCAGATGTGAAGATAGAGTATAAGCGGCTTGTCAAGTGGACCGGAAATGAATACGCAAAGAAGTTGATCGGTGAGGTCTTTGATAAGGCATACGCGGCTTGGAGGGGCATCGGATTTATTCCCAGAAGCGGACTCAAGCTTAAAGGAAAATTTTTCGAGAAGCACGATGCGTTGAAACATTTTGGCATGCCAGATTTGACGCCGAGGGAGTTCATTTACACGCATGCGCATCACGGTGTTCCGTGGCAACACGATCTTCCACCCCGTTGCAGGTGTGGCGAGGTAGTGACAGGCATCGCAAAGCCCACTGATTGTCCTCTTTTCATGAAAGGGTGCTCTCCGATGAATCCTTGGGGCCCATGTATGGTATCTACGGAGGGCGCATGTTCCATCTGGGCAAGGTACGGTGGGAAAAATTCAGTAGGATTGGAAGGCGGTTGACGTGTGTTGGGGCGTGCCAGCCAAAGTCATTAGCATTGATGGGTTCACAGCTCTTGTGGATTTTGGAGGTGTTAAAAAAGAGGTCATTGTGGCAACCAGCAAGATCTCACCCGACGATTTAGTCATGATTCACGCCGGGATGGTGATAAATAAGCTCAGTTTAGAAGATTTTATGGCTAACGTGGCTTTGTATCGCGATATCCTATCCCAAGAGCTAGTCGATGAAGGGCTAGACGAAAAAACAGCGAAGAGGAATGCCACGAATGAAATAAATAAATTGTTGGTGTCCCTAGGGATTCATAAACCAGTTCCAGAGATTGATGTTGAGGAGACTAAAACAATGCAGGCCCCGCAAAAAGAAATTCATGTGCCGGGCAACGCTTTTAGGAAGAGGTACAGGATTCCCCTCTCCGACACAGATTATCTCCAAGTCATGCATTACACTAACTACTTTAGGTATTGCGAGAGGGCACAACAGGAATTGCTCGAGAACTTGGGCTTCGGCTACGCTACGTTGATACACAAGTTCGGCTTATTCGTGCCGACGGTTGAGACATCTGGCAAGATATTGGGGCCTGTCAGGCTGGACAACGAGATCGAGGTCGCGGTCTGGGTAGAAGAGGTCGGAAGGAAACACATAAAGTTCAGGAACATCATAAAAAATTTCACTTCTGGCAAAGTGGTGGCTGAATGTTCAACTGTTTCAGTATGTACAGATACCACGTTGATGGAATCGATGACGCTGCCAGTAGAGCTTGCTGAAGGGTTGAAAAAATACGTCGCGAGACATGACTGACTTATATTTTCACCTTTGAACAGGGAAAAATCGCTGCCTCCAATGGCCTTTTCGATAGTTTCGGTGATGAGACTAAACGATGTTTTTCATCGGGTTAGTAATACTTTAATAATGAAAAATAATAACATAGAATGTATTTACTACTCATCGCTCTGGCTTGAAAAACGGGTAAAAGTTATCGTCACCCGTGGCACAATTTTACACCTTGTCTCATTTTCATTCATCATCGTTTTTAGAGAAGGACTTGAAATCGTGCTTTTCCTGGCACCGACATTAGCAACAGATACAACCGGGACCATCCCGGTGTGGTCGTCGGGACGCTGGCCGCGCTGGTACTGAGCCACGCCATATATGTGGTCAGCAAGAGAATCAGCGTGCACAAGTTCTTCTACTTCACGAGCGTGCTGCTGGTCCTTCTCGCTGCTGGACTGCTCGGCTACGGGGTACATGAAGCAATAGAATACAACACCGACACAGGCGGGCCGGATCTCGGCTGGTTTGACGACAAAGCGTATGACTTGCCTGACTGCGGACAACCCATTGCACCATAAGGGAGCAATAGGCCCCGTATTTGCAGCGATGTTTGGATACAGCACGAGTTCGGAGTGGGATAGAGTAATCTTTCATCTGGCCTATCTCGTGGTGGTCCTCCCGCTCGTGATAAAGGTCTATTCTCTGAAGTTCGGCGACTTCGTGGGCCGGGTATTCTGGTTCTGGCGGTCAAAGAGACGAAAATATCTATAAATCTAACTCTTCTGAATTACAATTTTCCAAGTTGTCTGGTCGAGCTTTACGACCTCGAGCACTTTGAGCTCCCCAGCTGCAGCTGGGATAGTCTCGCACGAAGGAGCGTTATCAAGAATAAGCTCGAGTACATCACCGGACGAAATGGCATCCAAGGATCTGCGTGCAAAGATTTCCGGGTAGGGACATGTGTAACCGCAAACATCCATAGTGCATCGCCCCTTCTCAACCTGTCTAAGGACGGCCTTTTCTTTAGATATCATCGTTGATCCACGCTCGCGATTGATTTTAATTCTTCCAATTTGTGGGTGTCGCAAAACTTCCCAATGTCATTGAATCCTTCGTTTAGGCATGCCGCAACCAACTTTTCCGTTATTGTCACGACTTGATCCGTCGCTAACATTTTTCCAATTGATTGACCTAACGAACCCATCCCACCTAAACTCCCTCCGAGAGAAAGGTTGTCGGATGGCGTCCCACAACCTGCAGACTATAACATCTCCAGAAGCCTGTGTCTAACTTCGTGCCTTGATTACGTCGTCTATGAGCCTCTTTATCCCGTAAATTATCGCAGTAATTCCAAGTGTGATTATCATGTAGCCAAAGACAGTAGCGTATATTGGAATTGTCGCTCCATATCCCCCCGTTGGAGCCAAATAGGCAAAATAGTCTACTCCGACAATCAACACAAACACACCTGTTATAAGCAGGAATATTGCAACCACGACATCAATGTAATATACTGCTGGGTGCGATTTTTCTGCCATTTTTATTCACCTCCAAAGCACCTTTTTTTTGTGTTTTATAAGCCTTCCGAAAGTGGAAATTTTCTGAGTGAAACCCCGCCAAAGAGTTCGGTTGAAACTCCGATTTTGAACAGCATTAATAGGAGTTCTAACACGAATTTAGTGATGGAGAGACCCGCAATCTACCGACCCAAGCCCGAAGTCGGGCATAAAGGATGGGCGTATACAAAGAGTGCTTGACAACTTCTGAAAGTAATGGGGTTTGATAGCCGATTAGCAAGGGCTACAAACTTTCTTCTGAAAATTTATCATTACAGCTTGAAACACGGCAAGTTGATTTACTTTACGCTCGACAAGATACCAAGAGCCCCCTACCCAAGCCTAATCCGAGAAACGGGATTGCCGAAGGAAACAGCACGGAGATTTCTCAAGTGGGCGTGTAAGAGATTAATAGTTTTCAAGGAAAAAGGGCAGGGTGAATGGTTTTCTCGCTATCGCATAAATTATGAAGCTGTGAGGTTTCTTCGTCATCTTGTTTGGTTCTGTAATCTCTACTCAAAAATGTTAAAGCAACGAGGCTCTTGGCTTGAGTTAAAAATCGTGAAAGGAGGTGATAAAGAATGAAAAGCGAATTCAAGAAACAAATAGAGCGTGCCGATACTGTTCACAAGACGATGACATACTTGGGGTTGCTGTGTGTCTTGGATTTTGCGATATTATGCTTACTTGGGCCACAAGCATATGGGTTGCTTCTGATGTATTCAATTTGTGGGTTCGTTGTTTTGATGATTTCGCTGGCAGTTCACGAATGGGCTTATTGGAAAGCAGATGAAGTTCACAGTAAATATGAGGCAGAAAAACACGCGATAATTGTAGACGACTTTGAAGGAATTGTTCTTGCCGAAAGTGCCGAAGATTTCTTTGAGGACTTGCGGAAGAGGTTGAAAGAACTTTACTCTGAGAAAGACCCGTATGCGATTGATAAGTTCTTAGATAAATGGGCGACTGTAAGGCACGAACTCAAAAAGAAGTATGTGGATATGCCACGCACGCTGAAAAGAGAAATGAAAACGAAATGGGGGGAACTAAAAAAAGAACACGGTTTGGATTTCAAGTTAGACCTTGAGAAGGCAAAAGACATTTCCAAATATCGGCTTTGCTTTCTGGATAATCACGATTAGGCGAAGAGACGCAGACGACAAAGAGATACTTGAAGCGATTAAGAAGAGCACGATGATTTGGGCGACAAAGGGGACGAAAGAGTAATCAAACTCTTTCGCTTCCTTCAACCTCTTAATCTCGGCGGAGGAGTTCGGCAGGGACGCCAACTGCCTCTATAATCTCTGTTATGCCCGAGTGGATTTCAACGAAAATTCTAAACACTGTTTTTGCCAATTGGTTTCGGTCAACTCCGCTGTCGTTGATATGTCCGCTTTTGTCAATCCCTTGTTCTATGTAAAAAAGCACTTTTCTAAACAGTACTGCCAATTTAAGTCACCCCCCGCAAGTTACACCGTAGTTTAAATATGCCTCAAGATCCAGTTGTAGTGGAGGCTGGCCTA
>DTYD01000134.1 GCA_012962055.1 Hadesarchaea archaeon | reverse complement strand
GGTGAGATATTTCAACCGGTCCAAAGAAAGAATTTTCCTGAGAACAAAAGCTGTGATTGGACGGAAAGTTCAACAATGCCATCCTCAAAAGAGCATACACAGTGTTAATCAAATATTAGGGAATTTCAAAAACGGTAAAAAGGACGTTGCTGGATTTTGGATTAATTTGAAAAACAAGTTGATCTATATCAGGTGCTTTGCTGTTCGTGACAAAAATGGATAATTATTTGGGGTGTTTAGAAACGACACAAGATATTACAGATATAAAAAAGATTATTATGATCGAACCAGAGTTTGACCAACCAATAAGAGGCGCCTCTAAATCTAGGTGGCACGCATGAAACTGCTGTTCGTACACGCGAATTACATCAACTACCAAGTGAAGAAGAAGACAAAATCAGCAGAAGATATCCTGCGTGACCGTAAATCTGGTGGAATGAGAGATCCTCTCATCGTCCTTGCTTGTGCTGAAAAAAATAGACGAGAAATCTGATGACGTAATTGACAAAACTTTGATAGAGATTAAAAGCATTGCCTCGAAGGTAAAAACTAAGAATATTACTCTGTTTCCATTTGCCCACCTTTCTGATGAACTAGCAGCGCCAGATACCGCGATTCAGCTCCTTAAATGTATTGAGTGTAAATTAGTCGATGAAGGTTACAAATTGCTTCGAGTGCCTTTCGGTTGGTATAAAGCGTTCGAATTCAAGAGCAAAGGGCACCCGCTGGCGGTTCTCTCAAGATCTATCCCGAGGAAGACAAACCCTACATCCCTCGCCTCGTAAGTAGGGTGCAGACCGCATATGAAGCAAACAAATAAGCTCGCCACGACCCATCGAGCGGCAAATCAGACAATAACGTTCAATGACCTGTTTACGTTTCAACTTTCCATGAGCTATCTCGTCTGCTAGTTTTTGGACTCTTTTCTCGATTTTTTTGAACACGGTATTGTTTCGACCAACACCCCGGTGCATGCGCAGATATTGGCTTACCGCGGGTTGGGTGATGCCAAGCTTGCGTGCCACCTCGATCTGGCTTAATTCATGGCGCTCAATCAATTTCTTGACTAACATAGCCCTTATCGCAGGAAGGACATCTTTGACTACGACTTCACAAGGCGGTCTCACAGATATCACATAACACTGTTATATAACTGATTTTAACTTTTACGTGTTCCAAGCTTTTTTGCTTTGCCCAGCAGAATGAGTCCCAAAACTGCATCCTCTTTATTAGGTGATTCCATGGTAAAATGTAATGCAAGAAATTCCGCGGTGCGTAAGGATTTCTCAAACTCATCGCCGGATAATTTTTGCGCTTTTTCGAGATTGAGATAACCCTTTCGAAGCAACTCTGCGTTTGGTATTTCTCCGAATCGCATGATTATTTTTTCAGCAGAAGCGCATCTCTCACAATCTCCAGAGGCACATCTCAGGACAGGCTGTCCACACACTTCACACAGCGCTGCTCCCCAGACTAAACGAGAAACAGAATTTGCTAATCTCAAGATCTCTTCACGGTTAAGTGCTCGCTGTATCTTAAGTTTCCCGTTCTTGAATATACTTATCTCCCGTCCTCTCCACTTAAGTTTCGCGACCCCAAGGTTTGGACTGCATTTCAGTTCAGCAAAACGTCTTCGATGAGTTTCAAGTAGCCAGCAAAGTGCTGTGGGATCTATGAATCGTTCTTTAGCCTGCTGGAGTTCAATGTCCGCCATCAGCTTTCCTCGCTCAGATGCACAAGGTTGCACGTAAAGTATTGTCTCTTTCCGGACTTTGAGCAAATCTCTGACCTCGATGCCTTTTGAGACCAAGCAATCCTCCCTGAACTTTGGGACTAAAACTTGGGTCTGTTCGCCCACTGTCATGACCCCGTAAGAGTGTCCTGAGCCTCTTTTATTTGTTTATACTCACGCAGAGCTTTTTGTAAAGTTTTATACGCGAGTATGGCACAATGCATTTTTATCGCGGGGAGTTCTAGTTCTCGGGCGATTTCTTTAATGGAGAGTTTGCTGGCTTCGTCGACAGTTTTTCCTTTCACTAACTCGGTCGTCATGGAGCCCGTGGCGATATTGGCCGCACAGTTATGGACGGCAAAGCCCCTTACAAGGTAGGAATTGGGTCTGTGATTGACTTGAAAGTTGTACACCTTCCCACTATAATTTTTCTTTTCTATCCTTTTTATTGGTACGAGGAAATAGTCCTTAGCAGGCGCAACTAATTTGCGCTTTCTTTTGAGCTGAAACGAAACGGTGTAATTTGTGTTCGAACGGATCTTTCTCTCATTAATTTTCGAAGCAACCCTCACAGACTTTTTGATGTACGATAAAATACCCCCTCTCGCCAAAATTTCTTGGATTTGAATTGCGAGATCCTTGGATCTCGTATCTATCCTGTAGAGCCATGAATGCGTCTTCTTTCTTCGATGGACATTTCCATTTCCTTTAAGGTACATTTTTATCATTTTCCACTGCTGTTCAAAAGGCAATAGAAGCACTTCATCAGCCAATTTTTTGCCGGTTGCGTATTTTCCAGCAATCGAGATGAAAAAATTAGCCCACTTCTTAGAGCAAATGTATACTTCTGTAACATTACCGCGGGCCCTGTATTTTGGTTCCCTGTTTGTAACCCTTCTCAGCAAAGTTTTAATTTCGGAGATGTTTCTTGTTTCTTTTTTGTTAAAAGCGAAGGCTAAAACATGGTTATTGGCAGCGGTGTAACCATCAGAAAGATAAAACCCTAATAATTTCATTACGTTTGCGGTATACTCTTTTGAATCCCTTATTTCACCGGTTGGAACGAAAATCAAGTAGTCGCCCACTTGGATGTCTCTTGCCTTGATAAACTTCGGCTTCTTAGATAGAAGTTCCTCTTTTTCCACGTGCAACCAACTGCATATCCTACTTGCTTTTCTGGCTGAGTCCAACCATTCTCTTTTTACGCAAAGTACGGGATGTTCAGGTGTTAGCAAGAAGGAATTAAATGGTGAAACAAGAGGCACTATCCTTAGCAGGGTCCCGTTGTAATCCCTGATGTAAGTTTCAACTACGAAATTTTTACCGCCATTAGAATCTATAATCGCATCTCCTACCTTTAATTTGGAGATTTGTTTCCATCTACCTGGATACGTCGAAATATATTCCTGCGGTGGTAGGCATCCAAACGAAAGAAACTTCGCGTCCATGATTTTGTCGTTCTCGATTTTCAAAAACATCTTGAACATGTCTCCACATTGCGGATCGCCCTCGACCGCAATCACCGTAGGGTCCTCCATTTCCCCCATGTTTTTAGGATTTCTGAATAAGTCGATCACTTTTTGGGTATACTTGAGCATGCTCCGTTCGGTATACTCAACCGGCATTAATTTCACCTCACAGTTCCTCCGGTTTAACTGGACTTATCTTTCTTAGGTTCTTGATTACGCGCGGTATCACATCCAGCACATAGTCGATCTCTTCCTCGGTGTTGTATCGACTCAAAGTGAACCTTATTGAACCATGGGCGACCTCTGGCTTGACCCCTATGGCAGTCATGACATGACTCGGTTCGAGTTTTCGCGTAGAACATGCGGAACCGGTGGCGACTGAAATTCCATTCAAGTCTAAATGAAGCAACACCGACTCGCCCTCCACGCCTTTGAATGAGTAGTTCACATTTGCGGGGCTACGTTTTTCTCCTCTAGGTCCGTTCAGCGTGACGTGTGGCACACGTTCCTCAATGCCTGTTATAAACATGTCACGTAGTTTTCGCATGTGCTCGACGTGCCGCTCGAAACCGTTGAAAGCAAGCTCCGCCGCTTTTCCAAACCCCACTATCCCTGGAACGTTTTCGGTGCCTGGTTTCAAGGTGAAGAGCGAGATGTAACCGTGTATCGTTGGTTCGATAGGGGTATTCTCTCTGAGATAAAAAACGCCGACCCCCTTCGGACCGTGAATCTTGTGTGCGCTTAAGCTCATAAGGTCTATTCTTGCTCGCTCGACATCAATAGGAACTCGAGCATAGCCAGCCGCTGCGTTCACGTGAAAAAAAATCTTATGCTTATACTCGGCAAGAATTTTTCCGATGTCTTCAACAGGCTCAATCGTGCCTATCTCATCATTAACATTTGCCACGCTGACAAGAAGAGTCCTCTCAGTTATCGTCTTCTCTAGCTGGTCGAGGTCGATGAATCCTTGGTTGTCCACAGGTAAGTAATTCACCTTGAAACCTTCCCTTTCCAACTGTTCACATACGCGCAAAATCGAGGGGTTCTCGATTTTTGTGGTAATAATATGATCACCATGTTTTCGATTTGCGTAGACAACCCCCCGAATAGCAATGTCGTTTGCTTCCGTAGCACCGGAAGTGAAGATTATTTCATCTGGTTTTGCGTTGACTGTGCGTGCAATCGCTGCTTGGCTCTTCTCGATAGCGTCCGCCGCTTCCTGCCCGAGTGAGTACAAGAATATTGGATGGCCAAATCGTTCTGTAAAGTACGGCAACATCGCATCTAACACTTCTCTGGCAACGGGCGTAGTAGTCCCATTATCTAAATACACCTTCATTTGAATCCAAAATATAACGGTGTTATGCATACTTAAAAAACTTGGTTTGGATATCACCAATTTACGCGCAAAGTTTAATTTGCATACTAATCACCGCATTCTAGGTGTGAGATGAAACAACTCCCACTGGATCGTGTTCATCGCTCGCTCGGGGCGGAGTTCGTTGAGTTCGCAGGATGGGAAATGCCGCTTAAGTACACCTCCATGGTCGAAGAACACTTGGCCGTGCGCGAAACGGTCGGGCTCTTTGACGTAAGCCACATGGGTAAGTTTAGAGTACGGGGGCAAGGGGCAACCGACTTTCTCCAGTATGTTGCCTCTAACAATGTGGCCAAACTTGCTGTCGGGGATGTTCGTTATTCAACCGTCTTAAACGAACGAGGAGGCATTAAAGATGATATACTAATCCACAAAATTGGAGAACAGGAATTTATTGTAGTCTGCAACGCCGTAAACACTGAAAAGCTGAATCGCTGGTTCACACAGCATCGTGGCGGAGAAGTCATAGTCGAGGACATCTCTCCAACCACGGTCACGTTAGCCCTTCAGGGGCCTAATGCAGAGAAAGTTCTTCGACCACTCATTGAATTTGACCTCTCCCAGCTCAAACGGTACAAAGTGACACGAAGCGGGGTTGCCGGTGTAAAAATGCTTGTGAGCAGGAGCGGATACACCGGGGAGGATGGTTTCGAACTCTTTATTTTTGACGTGTCCTCCACCAATCCTGCAAGGGCTGAGAAGGTCTGGAACACATTGCTTCGATCTGGTAAAAATACAGGGATCAAACCATGTGGACTTGGCGCACGTGACACAATACGTATAGAGGCCGGTCTTTGCCTTTACGGTAACGAATTAGACGAGAAAACCACGCCGTTCGAGGCCAGTATTGGTTTTGTGGTGGAGTTTGATAAAGGCGAATTCGTAGGGCGTGCTGCTTTAAAAGAAAAAAATGCTGAACTCAAGCGTCTTCGAACAGGTTTGAAAATGCTAGAGCCGTGTGTACCAAGACCAAGATACGGAATTTTCGATGAGGATGAAAAAATTGGAACGGTCACCTCGGGGGCTTTTTCCCCGTTGCTCAAAACAGGGGTCGCAATGGGCTACGCCAGGCCCGGATTGAAAAAAGGAGACAAGGCATCTGTTGAGATTCGCGGTAAGAAACGTGGCGCCGAGGTCGTCAACTGGCCTTTTTACGATCCGGCACGATATGGACATTTGAGGCGGTGAGACGGTGAAGGTATTTAATCACCTAGTTGAGGAGGTGGTCAAGCCTGATTTTTGTATGGGGTGCGCAGCATGCGTGGCCGCATGTCCCGTGAAGTGTTTGGAGTTAAAAAAAGAACTCCCCGCACTGACAAAGGGATGCATCAACTGTGGAATATGTTACGGTGTGTGTCCTGAAATTGTAGGACCAAAAACGCTCCAAATGAAAATATTCAAAGGACAGCCACAGGATAAACTGCTGGGTACGTATACTTGGGTCCTATCTGTCGAAAGCTCGAATATAAAAATAAGAACAAAGTGTCAGGATGGAGGAGCGGTCACAGCACTTATAGGGTCCCTTTTGGAGGATGGTTACATCGATGGGGCCGCGGTGACGGGAACAGCCGAGGAGCCTTGGCGTCCAGTAGCGCGGGTCGCAACGAATACCGAGGAACTAATCGAATGCGCCGGCAACAAATATTCTCGATCCCCTGTGTTTCTGGGATTGCGCGATGCCGTTGACCTCTACTATTGCAAACGCGTGGCGGTTGTTGGTCTCCCTTGCCAGATTCTCGCCGCTTGGAGGATGAAGTTCTCGGACCCAACTAACCGGCACCTCGCCGACGCCATCAAACTTCGGATTGGACTCTTCTGTGGAGGGGTTGTGGGATACGACAGGTTCCTGAAAAACATCGTTGACAGGCAGCTCCACACCCCTCTCGCAGAGGTAGCCAAGTTTGACATAAAAGATAACAGGTTCATAATCTACCGCAGGCGAAAACCAAAAAGGGAACTCGCCCTAAGCGCGGTGAAGCGGTACACGGACCTGCCTTGTAAAATTTGTACAGACTTCGCTGCTGAACTGGCTGATATTTCGGTGGGCGCGGCTGGTTCCCCCCCCGGACGCTCGACGGTGATCATCCGCACTCCCGTGGGCGAAGAAGCCATCGATACGGCGAAGAAATTCAGAAAATTCAACGCGATTGAATTAAGCAGGATCAAACCCGGTATCGAAGAAGTCAGACGAGAGGCCGAGGCGAAAAAGAAGATGGCAGCCAAGGAGTTAGAGATAATGCGCAGGATGAACAAACTCGCTCCCGTGTGGTTGGTGGAGCGCCCGGGGGCTAGTGGGAAGGGCGGCTGAGTCTCTCAAAGACCTATACCATCAAGAAGTTGTCCAAACGTGACCTCCTCCCCTCGCTTTCACAAGGGGCTTCCACCCCTGCTTCGCGTTACTCCCTCACGGCCTCTGCTCGGGGAGCGTTTCGTGGAAGCTTTTCCTTCCGTACTGCAGATTCCTGCTTCTACGGCCACACCCGATCCCCTTCGCGGAGGGCATCTTTCAGCCATGCGATTTTTAGGGTTACTAAGGTCTCGGTCTCCACAGGCGTTAGGTTCGAGGTGGCCCCCCCACCTTTCGGAAGAAACTGGCGTGGACGGAGAATATATGATTTTCGGCCCTCATTCCTCAGCTTTCGCAGGGGGACTTCCGACAGAGTTAAATTACGGCCCTCGCCCAGTTTCGGGGATTTTGGCGCCCCCCCGCTATATTGGCGACCCCATCACCACATAGTGATCCGGATCAATTCCCGACCCAACATGTTTTAAATCTAATCCCAAAACTATGTGTGATGGCGGAAGTAGGAGTAGGTCATGCAGGGCTGGGCTTCATGGCCAGATTTCACTTCAGAGCTTTGAACAGCATACCGGAGGTAAGGATGGTCGCTGCGTGGTCAAAGTTTCCCGAGGAGCACGTCAGGTTCAGCGAGTTCACAAAAAAGCTGGGCGCCGGGGTTGAAAAATATTATACCGATCTTGGAAAAATGCTTGAGGACCCGGAGGTCACCGCTGTCGTTTGTGCCATTCCTCCGAGATTCGTTGAACCCATTGCCGGCAAAATTATCCAATCTGGAAAGCCCACCATCGTCGAATGTCCTCCGGGTGGCACCCCGGAAGTGATAGATCAACTTGACAAGTTAGCAGAAGAAAGGGGTGCTAGGGTGATGCCGGGCCACTGCTACCGCTTCGCCCCGTGCTTCAGAAAATCTAAAGAACTCATCGACGGGGGCGAAATCGGGGCTCCAACGTTTGTCCATTTCAGAGAATTCGTGCCCGCAGATAGTCTCGCAAGGCAGTGGCCGCGCGGGTCTTGGATCTGGGATAAAGAGAGCGGCGGGCCGATACCGACCATGACGGTGTTCTGCATGGACCTAGCCCGCTGGCTTTTGAACTCTGAACCTATCTCCCTGTATGCGACAGTTAAATGGCAAGAGCTACCGCAGTTTGGCACTTTGGGTTACACCGTGGCGAACGTGATAAAATTCATGAACGGGGTTACGTGGGTAAACGAGTTCAGCGGCAGCGTTGCGCGCAGCATGGGGCCTCCTATGAAGATGGAGATAATTGGCGAGAATGGGGGCGCTGTCGTGGCGGATGGTCCCGAGAAGGTCATCCTCTGGTCTGGAAAAGAGGGACAGAAGGAATGGTCATTCGAGCTGGCCCGTCCGGAGAGATGGGGCCACAGGCCACAGGACGAGTACTTCATTAAGTCCGTGGTGATCGGGCGCGAGAAACCGGTCGTGAAATTGCAGGATGCAAAGAAAGCGTTGAAAATGTCGCTGGCTATTTTGGAATCATCAAAAACCGGTAGAGAAGTCCACTTTGATTAAAGCATCGTGGTGTACCCGTGACAAAAAAAACGATCTTGGCAATAGCGGGGAGTCCAGTGAAGGGTGGAAGCACAGACAGGTTACTGGACCAGGTGCTCAGAGGTGCAAGGATGAAGGGCGCGCGCGTGGAGAAAATTTACCTGTGTGAGTTTAAGGTAACTCCATGCAATTCATGTGGCAAGTGCGAGAAAGCAGGTGCGTGTCCCATTAACGACGATATGAAATGGATTTACAAAAAATTGCTCAAATCAGACGTTATCATCCTAGCATCGCCCATCTATTTCATGGGGCTTCCCGCACAACCGAAATCCATGATAGATCGCTGTCAGGCCATCTGGGTCAAGAGGTTTAAGCTGAAGAAAAAATTCGGAAAGGAGGGCCGCACGGGATTCTTCGTGTCCGTCGGGAGCATGGCTCGCCCGGATTTGTTCGGGGGGGCGGTTGCGACCGTGAAAGCTTTTTTTACAACCATCGGGGTGAGGCACGTAGGCGACCTGTTGTTTTTAAAAATTGAGGAGAAAGAGAATATCATGGAGCACCCCACAGCTATGAAGGATGCTCTAGAGGCAGGTGTAAGGCTCGCCAGTGGTTAGGCAAGAAGGGTGACCACGCGCAGCTCGATGCTGTAATAACACCATCGACGGCAAACGGCACCAATGCCCTTTTTCTGCTATCATTGCAACAATAGCAGTCCGTACTTGACGCTGAAATAAACACCCAGTACCAAGAGTACGATCACGCAGGAAAGGAGGATGGTGCGGTAACCACGGCGTCCAAGCAGTTTCTTTCCCTTTGCGATCGAGAGCGAAACAAATGAGAACCAGCTGAGGTCGGCCAAGAAGTGCCCAATGAGCCAGAAAACGACGCCGGCCAATGAGGCAATCAGAAAGGCCTCCATCAATGTCGCGGCCCCGACCGTTGCCCACCAGAAAATCACGGTGGGGTTCAATATGCTGCTGAACAACACGCCGCCCAATACAGGATGGTACTTTGTCACGGCCGTGCTTTTTGGACTGGGGCTCCTTCTGAGCTTGAGGATCCCGCTGGCTCCCAAAATCACCAGCAGCGCCCCTCCGGCCACCCCCAACCCGACCTGAAACGCTTGGCTGCTCAGGACGACTCTCGACCCCAATCCGATAAGCAGGAGAACGACAAGCTCCACCGCGATGTGCCCCGTCACGGTGAGGGGTCCGGTCCGCGCGCCATATGTGGAGGATTTTGCCATTGTGTACGCCAACAGCGGGCCGGGTATGAGGGCTCCAGAGAGGGCTATGAAAAATCCAATTGGAAGCTGGACCAGGGCCTGCAACATTTTTGTTCCTCAATGCACATTTTGGGCAAAAAAGATTAAAATAGCGCGGTACCAGTAAAAAGGTTATCAGATGGGGGAAACGAAATTCCTGCTCGACGAAAATGAAATTCCGAAAGCCTGGTATAACATTCAAGCCGACCTTCCGACACCCCTTGACCCGCCTCTAAACCCTGCCACCAAGGAGCCCATCGGCCCAGATGCCCTAGCTCGAATTTTCCCCCTGGGGTTGATCAAACAGGAGGTCAGTCGGGAGAGGTGGATTTCGATACCTGAGGAGGTACGAGATGTTTACCGCTTGTGGCGCCCGACACCTCTTTATCGAGCAAAACGGCTGGAGAAAGCCCTGAAAACCCCTGCAAAGATATACTACAAATGGGAAGGAGTCAGTCCGCCTGGAAGCCACAAGCCGAACACCGCGGTCGCTCAAGCGTATTATAACATGAAAGAAGGGGTAAGGCGGCTCACAACCGAAACTGGCGCCGGGCAGTGGGGCAGTGCACTAGCATTCGGCACCATGTTGTTCGACCTGAAGTGCACGATATACATGGTCAAGGTCAGTTATGAACAAAAGCCGTATCGACGCGTCATGATGGAGAGCTGGGGGGCGGAATGCATCCCGAGCCCGAGCGAACGAACGCAATATGGCAAAAAGGTGTTGAAAGAAGATTCAAAATGTCCCGGTAGCTTAGGGATTGCTATATCGGAAGCGATCGAGGATGCTGCGACCCACGACGACACGAAGTACTCGTTAGGAAGCGTACTCAATCACGTGTTGCTCCACCAGACCATTGTTGGGCTTGAGGCAAAAAAGCAGATGGACATGGCGGGAGACTACCCAGATGTGATTTTTGGGTGTGTGGGGGGAGGAAGTAACTTTTCTGGTTTAGTTTTTCCATTTGTCGCGGATAAACTCACGGGGGAGAAGCCGGAGTTAAGAGCTGTTTCGTGCGAGCCCAAAGCATGCCCAACACTGACGAAAGGCCCGTATACATACGATTTCGGCGACACCGCACAGACGACACCACTGCTCAAGATGCACACCCTCGGCCATAGTTTCGTGCCGCCACCGATACATTCAGGAGGCCTCCGCTATCACGGAGATGCACCACTGCTTTGCAAACTCACCAACGAGAAGTACATGGAAGCCGTGGCATATCACCAAAATGAAGTGTTCAAAGCTGCCAAAATCTTCGCTCAGGCGGAGGGATTTATTGTGGCGCCCGAAACCGCGCACGCTGTAAAAGGCGTAATAGATGAAGCATTGAAGTGCAAAGAAACCAAAAAAGAAAAGGTGATCTTATTTAATAACAGCGGACATGGATATTTCGACTTAGGGGCTTGGGACGCCTTTCTGCACGGCAAATTAGTGGATTATGAGTATCCGGCTGAACAGGTAAAAAAAGCTTTAGTGAAAGTTCCAAAAGTGAAGTGAAAAGAATGCCACTTGCTTTCGTACTTGTGGATGCTCAAGCAGGAAAGGTTCGCGAGATAATAGAGAAGCTGAAGAAAATTCCAGGGGTGGTCGAAGCGTACGGCGTTACAGGTCCTCACGACATTGTGGTGAAAATCCAGCTCGATAGGTTTGAGGACGTTGCGGCAGCTGTGAGTCAAAAAATTCATAAACTCGGAGGGGTCAAAAACACCCTGACAATGTTCACCTTCGAGAAAATTTCTTGACCAGAGTTATCG
>DTYD01000133.1 GCA_012962055.1 Hadesarchaea archaeon | reverse complement strand
CGTTTCTATTCTGGTTTCAGGTTCGTTTTTCACTTTTTCTAAAAGTTTCCTAACGGCACGGATTTGGGCGTCACTTCCCCCGATCAAAAGGGTCGCGCTGCCTTGAGCTCCAGACACCCCGCCCATGCCCATCACCACTGCCTCGGCACCGGTGAGGATTCGAATCGCGTTTAGTTCTGTGATTACCTTGCCCGAAACAGGCATCACCCCCACAGGACAACCAGTGGCGTAATCAAACCGGAAAATTCCCGCACGTCGTGAGACCTCCAGAACTGAACCAGGGATAAATTTCTCCAGTCCAGCAGGGACGACTAGGTTCACCCCGCGGGACTTTATCGTCCCGAGTGTTCTCCCGATCGTCCCTCCATTTCGTGATGCGAGAAAAATCCCAGCAGTACCCACAGCATCGATAGCGTTGGCACCTTTGATGATGACATCTTTCGACGTTAGATCCTTTAACACTTCATCCACTCTCGCGTTGATTACCTTCCCTTCACGGATGACTATCTCGTGAATGCGTTTATCGCGTGGGACGGCGCATGTCCCCTTTGGTAAAATTACTCCTGCAGCGAATCTTTCACGTTCAATTTTTCGCCCCAGTATCTCTTCTGCCACACGAGCGTTAGTGGTACCAAGTCCGATGATGATTATCCCGTCTTTGAAGGCTTTCTTCACCTCTGGGAGGACCGCCACAGCTTTTGCGATGAGTCGCTTTGACATTGGAGGCGTCAACGTCACTTGGATTTGGGGCACACGATCGTACAGAATTTACGTTGAAGGCAAAAAAAGCTTGTCAACGGGATATTCAGTAGCTTCTGGTTCGACCTTTTTTCTCAGACCAATACTGCGTTAATGACACCTTTTTGCCCAGGTCGACTCGTAATACGTGCCTTGCCGAGCTCAGTGTCGATTATCGCTCCTCTCGTTAAGACGTTTCTTCTGACGAAGTGGGGGTCAGCAGGATTTTCTATTACCGTGAGAATCTTGACTTTTTGTGCCCGGCCAGTTTTAGGGTCCACAACGTTTGCCGTCTCCGTGGATAGGAGGCTCAGTTTTACATTTCCCCCAAAAGTACGAATCTTGACACGTTTTGTGGGACCAAGTCTCGGCTCAATGAATTCACGGCCAATTTCTCGTTTACGCTTACCCATTTGGGGCCATATTCGCCCGCCGCTGGGTTTTCTAAGGGATCTCCCCTGCCATCGGGCCATTGGGACACCGGTGGAATAATTCAGCGTGCTTTTATATAAAAGAACCTATCGCATTCGCTCCTCGATGAGTTCGCGTGTCAAGTCCACATCATCCGGGAAGCCAAAGTAGCCCGCGAACTTGCGCGATGTTCGGAGCATGCGCGTGCGTCCAAACGGTCTGGATTCGATGAATCCCATGGCCAAAAGTTGTTTGATGTGGTCATATACTCTGTTTCCGCGAAGTTCAGCGAGTTTTGCTTGGGAAAGATTTTGTTTGTAGGCTATCATGGCAAGAGTCTTCAGAGTCCCTTTAGAGATCTTTGTTTTGGGGACGATTTCGCCTAGCTTTTTCATGCATCTGTCATCAAGGTGGAGTTTAAATGTGTTTTTGCATGTTTCCACAAGTTTGATTGAACCGCCTCGTTTTTCATATTCGACTTTCAGTTCATCGACAAGTTTTCGCGCATAGGTTTCGGACGATGTCTTCAAAATCTCTTGGATTTCCTTTAAAGTTAATGGATGGTCCGCTACGTAGAGTGCGGCCTCAATCATCGAGCGGTCCTGTTTAGTCCCCATTTTTGACACCCTGATCGGAAAGCGAAACTAAAATATCACCAAAAAGTTCGTCTTGCTTCAACACAATTTTCCCATTGGCGCAAAGGAAAAGCAGCAGGAGGAACGTCCTTGCAACAGCAAGTTTCGTGGGCCCCTCCACAAGCCCAAGAAGTGTGACTCTAGTACCTGAGGCCACCAAGGAAGATATTCGTTTGTAGAGACCATCTATATGTTTTTCTATGTTGATATCGTGTTCGTTGAGTAGCTGGACGATTTTTTCCGTTTTTTGACTTTGAGGTATTTTTTTGATTGGGACTTCTTCGAGAGCTTCTTGGAGAGCGCCGAGCAGATCTACGAGGGTTATTTTACGGGGCATGTTCTGCACGAGCGTTATCTCCCCCAAATCAGGAAAGTCTACGTCCAAAATTTCATCTAGGCTTTCTTCTGCGGTTTGTTTCCCGCTGTTTCCATTCAAAGCGTAAGTTGATTTTATTCGTAGGAGTACGGAAGCTGAGAGCAGTGCCCGCCCTGATGTTCGGAGATCTGGTTCTTGCATCCCCTGCACACGTTTGAGGTATAGATGGGTGAGTTTCTCGATATCTACGTCCCATGGATCGAGTTTGTGCTGTTGTACCAGTTCTAAAAGTGTCTGGAGCGGTTGGTCGATAAGAGCGGTCATCCTTCTCATCCCCCAAAACCTGATAGCTCTACGGATAGTAGACGGGAAATTTTATTTTTGTCCATGGCGACACCGAAAAGCCGGTCGGCGGCGGACATTATGGCGTCGTGCAGGGTTATGACGACCATTTGGGATTCACGTGAGAACCGACGTAGCATTTCAGCAACACGTTTTCTGTTTTGTGGGTCAAGATGTGCGTCTATTTCATCCAACACGTAAAATGTTGTGGGGCGATACCTCTGTAAAGCAAAAATAAGTGCTAGGGCCGTGAGCGCCTTCTCCCCGCCAGAGAGTGAAACCACAGTGGTATTTTTTCCTTGAGGATTGGCCCTTATTTCCACACCACCCTCGAACGGTGATTCCTCGTTTTCTAAGATCAGCTCTCCTGTTCCCCTAGGTGAGAGCTGGCCGAAAATTTCGCGAAAGTGTTTAGAAATTTCACTGAAGGTGTTCATAAAGACTTCTTTCTTTTTTTCATCGATGTTGTGCATGAAATTTAACAACGATTCCCTTTCCGCCATTAGTTTGTCGTATTTCACTTTTTCAGAGTTGTATCTCTGTTCAGCCTCCCGGAAGTCCCGGATAGCGCTGAAGTTAACTTCTCCCAGCGAATTCTTCTCAAACTCTATCTCGGCTACCTTACGTTCGAGGGCCTTGGTATCCAGCTGGGCAGGGGGTTTTACTTCCACATTAATCTTTTTCATTTCTTCTTTCACCACGCTTAATTCAGCTTCAGCAGATGCTTTCTGAGCCAACACCTCCTGAAGCCCGTTGTTCAATTCTCTTACCTTTCCATCGAGAATGCGCGCTTTTCCCGCAAGTTTAGAAACCTTTGCGCGAAGTTTGTTTTTCTCATCCCGGAGTTTTTCTATGGATAAACGAATTTCTTTCTCTAACTTGCTGGCACTTTCAAGCTTGGATTGAGCGTTTTTGATCCTCGTCTGCAATTCTGAGATTTGTTCCCCCAATTCTGCACGTACTCTTTCGAGACCCACAAGTTCGGCGCGCAGATCAGCAGCTGCTTTCTGATCAAGTTCATAATGCGGTCGTGAGAGCGAATGGAATCGTTTTGAGATCGTGTCCACAATGGAATTAAGTTCATCTAAAACCATCCTCAGTTTATGTAAAATCTCCTCCGCGACTGCAAGTGATTTGTTTTCATTTAGTGATATGCTCAATGTGTTGAATTTTTTATAAAGTTCTTTAAATTTTGATGCTAGAGAAATCACATTGCCGGGGATGATTTCAAACTTCCCTTTTTTTCTGATTTGGGCGGTCAGTTCGGCGATCCTATGGCTGATTTCCGATTGCTTCTTGGAGGT
>DTYD01000132.1 GCA_012962055.1 Hadesarchaea archaeon | reverse complement strand
CACCCAGGTGCATCTGGCTGACGAGGTCAAGCGGGTAGAGCGGGAGAAGGCCCAGGTACAACAGCGGCTCCAGAGGTTGGCCCAGGTGTACGTCGATGGTCACCTCACCGAGGAGGAATTTAGGCAGGCTTTAGACTTGGCGTTCAGAGGGTGTGAGCAGATTTATGATGCGCAACGCCAAGCTTTGAGGGAAAAATACGCGGTTAAGGAGGAATGAGTGATGTATGGTGTGGTTTCAAGCGTGAAAAGAGATTACATCGTTGATCTGGCGAAACAGGGGAAACGACTAGATGGGCGAGTGTTGGACCAATTCAGGAACGTTTCTGTTAAGACTGGTGTGATCAAAAGCGCAAACGGTTCAGCAGATGTCAAGATGGGCAACACGCGGGTAGTCGTAGGCGTGAAGATCCAGCACGCTGAGCCTTTTCCGGATACACCAGAAAGCGGAGTATTGATGGTCAATGCCGAGCTTCGACCGCTCGCATCGCCAAGCTTTGAGCTTGGACCTCCCGGTGAAGAAGCAATTGAACTAGCACGCGTTGTCGACAGAGGGGTCCGTGAGTCAAATGCGATAGACCTAGAGAAGTTAGGAATAAAACTTGGCGAGGATGTGTGGGCGGTTTTTGTAGACATTCATGTTCTTGATCATGATGGGAACCTCATTGATGCGTCTGCGCTCGGCACAACAGCTGCACTTTTGAATGTGAAGCCGCCTAAGGATGAAGCCTGGACTCTGCAGGAATTTCCGATTCAGAAACGTCCTGTGGCGGCGACCGTTTTGAGGATTAACGACAAGTTAATGGTCGATCCGTGTTTGGACGAAGAGAACGTGATGGATGCTAGGTTGACCATAACGACGACCGAGGATGGAAGTATATGTGCAATGCAGAAGGGAGGTACCGGTTACTTTACCCGCGAGCAAATCGAACAAGCTTATCAGCTCGCAAGGACAAAAGCCACGGAGCTTAGAGAACGTTTAAAGTGAGCACATGTCCCGGACAAAGAAAGTTGAAGCAGCTGGTAGGTTTGGTCCCCGGTATGGTAGAAAAGTGCGAAAGCTGTTTATCGATACCGAACGTAAACTCAGGCGGAAGTACAAGTGCTCAAACTGTGGGGCCCTTCAGGTCAAGCGCGTTAGCACGTCGATATGGCAATGTAAGAGATGCGGTGTGAAATTTGCAGGAGGGGCGTACTCCCCATCTATGCCGACGACCTCCGTAGAAACAACATCTGGGGGGAGGAGTGATGTTGAGGTGTAGTGAGTGTGGAAGAGAATTTGAAAAGCTTCCTGAAGGACGCGTGCGATGTCCCCATTGTGGTTCGCGCGTTCTTTTTAAGGTTCGCCAAGAGATCGTTCGGAAAGTCAGGGCGAAGTAAGTTAAGGGGTGGGTGGGGATATTGGAAAGGTCGAACGTCCTCACGAAAGAATAACCAAGGTTTAGTTTTTCGTTTTTCTGCTTTCCTTAACGATTAGGTAAGGATGTGTACGGAAACTACTATTTGGGATTATCAACAATTTTTTGTCATTTGTTAAGACCTTAGTTGAGGTAAGCGATATCTGGGTCACCACACCCTCTACGCCGTCAATTTCTATTCTGGCACCAACTTCTATTATTTTATCAAATACGAGACTTACTCCAGCTATGGCGTTCGCTAGCCACGCTGTGATAAAAGCAAACCCAAAAATTACACCTATGATCCCCAACGCAGCTGCTATGCTTACTATTAGGGATAGGATCCCCAAGATATACAAAATTACTAAAGTAAAGATGAGAGACGTGATGCCGTAGAAAATGTTAGCTAGTTTTTGGTATCCACCGAGCCTCCTGAGTTTGCCCCTGATTATTCCGCGAAGAGTCAAAATGGTGACAACAAAAGCGGCAAATGTTACCAAAATATAGACGATGTTGTTCCAAACCTCCAAAGACCCACCAACTAACTATATGGAGATATATTAAAAAATTAGTTATAAACTCGGAGACGATCTCATGGTAAAAGCAAAACAAGCCAGGGCAGCATTGGAGTTCACGTTTCGAAGCATGCGTGAAGCAGAAGCGGTGCTACAGGCGATAATACCCGAAGAGAGGCTTCCAACATCGACTCGCTGCAAGGTATGTGTTGAGCGTAGGAAAAACGTTTTATGCTTACGGGTAGAAGCAGGTGATACGGTAACTCTACGTGCGGCGTTGAATTCCTTCGTCCGATGGATAATCGTCGCCCGTGACATGATTGAAAAGGGAGGAAAATAAATGGAAAAACTTTCGCCTCAGTTGCGCCATCAGGTCGTACAGTTCCAACAGGCCCAGCAGCATGCTCAGATATTGCTCAGCCAGCGGCAGCAGATCGAGCTCCTTCTTAAAGAGACGGAACGTGCCATTGAAGAACTGGAAAAACTTCCTGAGGACGCAGTCGTTTACAAAAGCGTGGGGACGTTGTTGGTGAGATCCGAAAAAAGCACCCTTCAGAAAAACTTAACAGAACAAAAAGAAACGCTCGATTTACGCGTCAAAACACTCCAACGCCAAGAAGAACGAGCTGTCCAACGTCTACGCGAGATGCGTGATAAAATAGATGGGGCGCTCAAAGGCAAGGAGCCGAGCGAGGGCGCTGGTAGTTAGGCCTGGGCGCATGAAAGAGTTGGCCGGTTTTTTGAGGGCAACGTCCAAAAGCAGGCAGCGGGTATTAGTACTTTGTCATCACAATGCCGATCCGGACGCTGTTGCCAGTACCATAGTATTGGCCGACATTTTCAACCAGCTTGGCGTCGAGGCCCAACCCGGTGCAGCCGACGGTATAGCGATATCCTCACAAACTGTTCTGAAAAAGTTCAAGCGAGAAATACCTGTGAACCCCCAATTGAATGCTGATCTGGTGGTTCTGGTGGATACGTCAAGTCTGGACCATTTAGGGGATTTTGGGGCCAGGCTTAAGGAAACCTCGTTAAAGTTAGCAGTCCTAGACCACCACAAACCTGTCAAAGAGATGGAACAACTTTCGAGTTTTTACTTTGTGAGAGAGGACTTTACTTCGGAATCTGAGCTCATCTTCAGGGTAGTTGCCGAGCTTGGGGTAAAACTCACACCGGAACAGGCTTCGCTCCTGCTTGCCGGGGTCATGAGTGATACTGGGTACTTTAATTTCGCCAAACCTGAAACTTTCGAGGTAGTCAATGGATTGCTGAAAGCAGGTGCTGATTACCAACAGGTAAAAGAGGCCCTTAAACCGCCTGAGGATATCTCAAAACGCGTAGCCATGTTAAAAGTAGCCGGACGTTCAGAGCTGCGTCGGGTTCACGGGCATCTGACGGTGTTTTCGAAGTTAGGTTCGTTTGAAGGGGACGCCGCTGCGATGTTCCTCAGAATCGGTGCGGATGTAGCATTCGTTGGCTCCGAGGAAAAGGGCAGGGTCAGGATGAGTGGGAGAGCAAGACCAGATGTTTTGAAAAATACGGGTTTGCACCTAGGTGAACTTATGGAGATACTCGGAAAACAATTTGGAGGCAGCGGCGGAGGCCACGCTGGTGCTGCGAGCATGAAAGGAAAAGGGAAGCTTGAAGAGGTCAAGAAACAACTCTACAAAATTTTAGAGCAGAAACTGAAATCAAAAAAATAGCGATGTGAGTTTATGATGGTTTCCGCCGAGGAGCTTTCAGAACTAGAACAGGCCGGATATCGTTTCGTGGGTGGGCACAGGCACAGCGCAGTTAAAATCTGTCACTGGACCCGCAAGAGTCTGCTGAATCGTGGGGCCTGTTACAAAGAACAATTTTATTTCGAAGAGCTTGGGGTCCAGAGTCACCGTTGCCTTCAACTTTCACCGAGTTTGCTATTTTGTGATCACCGTTGCATTTTCTGCTGGAGAGATACCACGGTGACGAATCCGAGATGGGTGGGGGAAGCGGACGAACCTGCCGATATTCTGGATGATGCTATTTCAGCACAGCGTCTATTGCTGAGCGGCTTCGGGGGAAACCCAAAAGTAGACAGACAAAAATTTAGGGAAGCTCAAGAACCGAAACATTGTGCAATATCATTGGCAGGCGAGCCGGCCATATACCCAAGGATAAACGAGTTCATCGAGGAGTGTCGCAAGCGGAAGATGACGAGTTTCTTGGTTTCCAACGGACAACATCCCGAAGTTTTAGAACGCTTGGTCGAACCCACACAACTTTATATCTCTGTGGTGGCGCCAGATCCAGACACTTACATAAATGTATGTCGACCAACAACATCGGATGGCTGGAATCGGTTGAGCAGAAGTTTGAGTCTCTTACCTTCATTCAGATGCAGGAAGGTCATCCGCTTAACGCTCGCCAAGGGGCTCAACCT
>DTYD01000131.1 GCA_012962055.1 Hadesarchaea archaeon | reverse complement strand
ATGTGGCCCCCGCCGTAATCAAAGGTAAATCCTTTTTCCGTCAAACTTCTACATAATCCACCGCACTCGTCATTTTTTTCGAGCACTTCAAAATCGTGCCTCAAAAAACTCGCTGACGCAAGCCCAGCTAGACCTCCCCCTAAAATTCCTACCTTCGTCCTCCCACCACCAGAATCACCTGACGGGTTCAAATTTGAATTTGATCCTGGAAACACTGCCGGTCCTGAAATACGTGACAGTCGACTTGAGATACATCCAAATAGTGCAAAGATATCCTGCTTTCCTGTACCTCCGGAGGGATGTAAACACCGGGACATTAAGATAGACAAATTTTCCATGCCTCTTGGAACGTATGGCGAGATCATGGGTCTCGTTGAGGGCCAAATCTCCCCTGATGCCGCCAAGTTTTTCGAAAACTTTTCTCCGATAAAAAAAGCAATAACCCGGATCTTGCGGCACCCCAAATCTTATCATCAGTCTCGCAACTCCGTTGCTCAGGGCGTAAATTAACCAGTCTACAAATCGGCCCTTGTACGGTAAAAATTTACAAGTCCCCCCAACAACATCTTTTCTCTTTTTTAGCGTATCGTTTATACAGACAAACAAATCTTTGGAGGGGATGGTATCTGCATCCAAAAACACCAGAATGTCACCCTTTGCAATGAGTGCTCCACGATTCCTACCAACGGCAGGGCCGGATTTTTCAGAAAGTACTACCTTGGCCCCATACTTTCTTGCGATTTCCCGAGTGTTGTCCTCAGAACGGCTGTCCGAGACTATGATCTCTACCTTGCCCCCGTACCTCTGCGCTTTGATCGCTCGAAGGGTTGTTCCCAGATATTTACCTTCATTTAGCGTGGGGATGACAACGCTTATCACGATAAAGTCTATACCTGAAGGGTTGTTAATCATTTTTGATGAAAATTTCTGTAATCGTGCCGACCCACAATGAGGGAAAAACTATCGGGAAATGTCTTGAGGTCTTAAAAAGACAGACTTTCAAAGACTACGAAATAGTTGTCGTCGATGGTCACAGCACGGACGACACGGTGAAAGTCGCGAAAAAATACGCCGATAAAATGCTCTACGACGAGGGGAGAGGGGCTGGCGCTGCTAGAAACCTCGCAGTTAAAGCAGTTGATTCCGAAATAGTAGCTTTTGTTGATGGGGACACTATAGTTCCCGAACATTGGGTGGAAACCATAGACAAAATCTTTAAGAAAAGAATCATCGGGGCGGGCGGACCATTACTCCCTGAAGGAGGCGGATTTTTGGACAAGCTGATTTTCTTCGTATGCGCTGATCTGCTCAGGAGGATCTCATCAATGCTAGGTTTACACCAGTTCTCAGGCGCGAACTGCGCTTATTCCCGGGAAACGTATTTAAAAGCCGGGGGATTCAGGGAGGACCTCGACATGCTAGACGATGCTGAGTTCTCGATGCGAATAAAAAAATTTGGTAGAGAAAAATTTGAGCCAGAACTGTACGCGGTGACATCAATCAGGAGGACGAAACAAAAAGGTCACATGAAAACTGTGAAGCAATACCTACGAGGTTATCTCGACCTTGTGAGGACTGGGCGGGTCGAGAAACTTGGATATCTCAGGGAGATAAATAAAGATTAATGCTCAGATTAAGATTTTTTCGTCCAGATACAGATACCAAGATACGACAACGCGCCCCCACCGACTAAAGTTCCGAACACGTACGTTATCGCTCGATCTATCAAAATTGCGCTGAAAGCTAGACCTGGCGGAACACCGAACCCTGTATAGACCAAGAAGAATGCAGTGTCCACGGTTCCCAGCCCTCCGGGCAACAGGGGGACCAGTCCAACAAAAGGAGAGATAGTCGCAGCTAGCAGCAGCATTTGAAGTGGCGGGGAATACCCCAGCGCCTGAAAAATCAAGAAAAGTCGTATTATTATGAAAGTCCAAAGTAGTGCTGCAATCGTTGTCATGCTCAAAACACATCTCTTTTTCTCGACAACGGAGTACGCTCCTTTATAAAAGCGGCTAACCCCACGTGAGACCTTTACTTTTGTGGCGTTCAACCTGAACATCTTTGTTATCCGCCAGATAATACCGGTGATTTTGCCGGACGCTGCTTTTCCACGAAGGAAACGCGGGAGAAGCGGCATCACTACAAGAAGTACGATAATCCAGCTGCTTAATAAAAAAAGAGCCGGCAACGTCGAAACACGCCCGAATGAAAACAAAAGCCCAAACGCCAAAAATGAAAGAAAAATTGGTAAATCCAGTAAAAATTCCCCTGCAGCGGCGGCGAAACCGGATGAATATGGAACCCGCGCTATTTTTTTCAAAAGATACGTTCGCGCAAATGGATCACCGCCACTGTAAGTAAAGGGGGTGAGGTTGTTCACAAACACGCTGCCCCAGACAGTCGCGAAAAGTCCCCTCAATCGGGTTTCATGACCTATGGCAGAAAGGGCGATTCTCCAGCGTGTGGCCCATAGGGCTATACTGAATACATACACACCAATTGCCAAACCTATGAATGAGTAGCTTGCGCTCTGAAGCGCATTCAGCATTTCGAGTAGCTGTTCCCGAGCCAACAAATAAAGAGTGAGAATTCCAACCATGACAACTACGAATATGGGAGGCAAAACCTTTCGTAAGTTGATTTTTACCTTACGTTCACTCATAAGCCTTCCTGCTTACACATGAATTCATCACAAAAAGACCTTTACTCTTTCCAAACACCAAAGGTTTTAAACGCGTATCTGAGATTTGTGTTGATGTCGCTCAAAATCAATTTGAGAAGGTGGGGAGGAAAAAATTCTCCGTATGTCGCTGCGTGGATAATCATGGGGATCGTCCTCTTCATACTGTTGGTCTTAAAACTTAGGTTGGAAATATTAATACTAATTGGTCCTTTTATTCCATATCTTGTTATAACTCTGGCGAGAATCCGCCAGGAGCTAAAAAGATGATACTCGCCCACATCACCGTGCCGTTAATCCTCTATGGATTTTTCCCACAGTTACATTTACTTGCACTTCTCGTCGGAGCCAATATTTCGAGCCTGGATTCTCTACCCACCTTGATAAGAAAAAGAACTCCAAAAGAGCCTATCACTGAAGCGCACGCTGCGACCATTCTTCACACACTCTTTTTCTTCATCGTCCTCTTCATCCCACTTTACATCTTTAACCTGACCATCGCCCTCTCATTTATGATAGGAGGATTTACTCACGTCCTGATCGACGCCCTAGACGAAAAAGGCAGAATGTTGTTGTATCCATTGAGCAATAAATTCTACGGGCCTAAAATTTTGACATACGATTTCTGGACCTACGTGACCGACAAGAAGATATTCGCTCTAGAAAGTGCACTCTTCGTGGCAGCGTGCATCGTGCTCCTTATGCGATAAACCGCTTCACGAATAACGATTTTAAAGTAGATGCTGAGATTTGTTCGAGAACATGCCCCACACTGTCATTAGTCAAGAATTACTCAAGATATTAGTCTGTCCTATCTGCAAACGCGCTGTGAAGTTAAAAGGGAAGGAACTCGTCTGTGTGAAGTGCGGGCGGAGATTTCCGGTCGTGAGAGGAGTACCTAACATGCTTCCTGATGAGCTGCGCTAACCGCTATCTTAATTTCAAGTTTTGTATTCGGATTACGTAAAGCAGCTGTAAAATTCCTAGATAAATCTGCCGCAGCTTTGTCAGCATTAATGGCCAAGGTGCGTCCGCAGATAAAGCTACTCTTTCTAACAACAAGGTCTGTAGGATGATCCAAGGTAAGTGATGGATGGCCCCGAGCACGAACTTTTTCAGTCATTCCTCCGATCATGAAAGTGATGACGAGTTCTTTATTGGAACTCGCCACGCGTTTCAACTCGAGGGGAAGATCGGAAACAGATTTATCAGCGCCAATCCCGATAATGCAGTCTCCTTTCGGGCCGACCTCCAAGTCCTTTGTAATCATAAATACTGTTGGGTGTGTTGCCGTGATTTTTGGATGACCACGCGCCGCGATGATCCAGCCCATACAATCCAAATCTCTTAATCTAAAGGTAGCTGATATTATTTTGGTTAAGATGTTCGAAAAGGAACGGGAGGAGCTAATCGAGCACTTGATCCGGTGGGGTTATCTCCGCAAACCAGAGGTGATAAAAGCTTTTAAGAACGTCCCGCGCCATGAATTCGTCCCAGAAAATGTAGGAGACTATTCATACGCTGACCAACCGCTTTCGATCGGTCATGGGCAGACCATCTCAGCTCCCAGCATGATCGCGATAATGATGGAGTCGCTCGATTTTGCGTGCGGGCAGAAAGTACTAGAAATAGGTGCCGGCTCTGGGTATAACGCCGCCCTCACTGCGGAGATAGTAGGCGAAAAGGGTAAAGTTATCACCATCGAACGAGTGGCAGAGCTTGCAGGATTCGCCAAATCCAATCTCGAGAGAACAGGGTACGGTCGGGTCAAAGTTGTGGTGGGAGACGGAACACGTGGCTACAAGAAAGAGGCCCCCTGGGACAGGATTTTAGTAACTGCCTGTGCCCCAAACCTCCCAAAACCGCTGACTGAACAGCTGAAAATAGAGGGAAAATTGGGGGCTCCGGTGGGGCAGCACTACATGTTTCAGACGTGGACGGTTGTGGAGAAGCTGGACGGGGGAAAACTTAAAATTCAAGAACATGGTGGATGTTCATTCGTGCCGCTTATAGGAGAATACGGGTGGAAAAAAGAGGACTAACTCAACCATTTCTCCAGCGAGGCCTGTCCGTACTCAGCCCGTCCTTTGACCAACTTATCTATCCCTGTTTGAACTCGAGATTCAGAAAAATCGTGCTCATCACACAGGAACCGCTTAATACCTTCGGAATCTGGTTCACCCCATTTTATCTCGTATTTGTCGGTCACATCTGGTTTTAGAAAAATCGCTCGCACATCAAGCGGATCCACTTCAAATTTTTTTCCGAGCTCGGTCTCAACGATCTCGATAATTGATCCCTTTTCCTTCACCAGTTCCAGCGCTTTTTTTGGTCCTATCCCTTTAATGCCCTCGTTGTAATCTGTCCCAATCAGGATGCCGATGTCAACTAGCTGCCCGCGGGACACCCCCAAGCCACCGAGGGTCGCATCTAGCTCAACGACCTCAGGAGAAACCATAACATACGTATCCTTTCCAGGAAGCTTTCT
>DTYD01000130.1 GCA_012962055.1 Hadesarchaea archaeon | reverse complement strand
TGAGGGAAGTCACGTTGACGGGAGAGGATAAGCGATCTCTCAAGTTGAGAAGCTAGCGGAATTCTGTCCCACACCCCTTTAATGCACCCTAGTTTTTTTCTGTTCGCGGCTGAGCGAAGGGCCAAAAGTAAAGCTTTAATACAAGTAAAATCTTTTGAAATAGATAGAGTTAACGAAGTAGCTCGGAGGGATTTCGTGGCCGGTCAATTAGGAGGACAACCGATACTCATACTGCCGGAAAAAGTGCAGCGATATCTAGGCCGAGATGCACAACGCATGAATATCCTAGCTGCGCGAACGATAGCTGAAGCAATTCGGACCACTCTCGGTCCTCGCGGAATGGACAAGATGTTGGTGGACAATTTGGGCGATGTGACAATAACGAACGATGGTGTTACCATCCTCGACGAAATGGATGTAGAACATCCTGCGGCCAAAATGATGGTCGAGGTTTCTAAAGCTCAGGAAGATGAGGTTGGGGACGGCACTACTACCGCAGTGGTCTTGGCTGGTGAGCTTCTCAAAAAAGCAGAGGAGATGCTCGATCAAGATATTCACCCAACGGTCATAACCACCGGTTACCGATTTGCAGCCGAAAAGGCATATGAAATTTTGGATAAAATGGCAACACGTGTTTCGAAGGACGATGATAAAATACTCAAACAGATCGCAAAAACTTCCATGAGCAGTAAGGGGTCTGAGATCCGTGGCGAAAAATTATCAGAACTTTGCGTAAGAGCCGTCAAACAGATAGTTGAGGGTTCAGATGGGAAGCTGGAGGCAGATATAGACAATATTAAAGTGGAGAAGAAAACTGGAGGTAGTTCAGCGGACTCTCAGCTTATTCAGGGTATAGTGTTGGACAAGGAGGTCGTCCATCCCGGGATGCCAAAGCAAAAAGAAAACGCGAAAATAGCCCTCCTTAATTTGGCGCTCGAGGTGAAAGAAACCGAAACCGACGCCAAGATAAATATAACAGATCCAGAGCAACTCAAAAACTTTCTCGAGGAAGAGCGGCGCATGCTTCGAGAAATGGTAGACCAAATAAAAAGGACCGGTGCAAATGTGGCACTGTGCCAAAAGGGCATAGATGATGTTGCCCAGCATTTTCTGGCCAAGGCTGGGATACTCGCGGCCAGGAGGGTGAAAGAATCAGATATGGAAAAACTCGCACGCGCCACCGGTGGAAAAATTGTTACAAATATCAAAGATCTTACCACCAGCGACTTGGGTTCTGCAGCTCTCGTGGAAGAGCGCAAAGTGGCAGGGGAGGAGATGATATTTATCGAGGGGTGTAAGGACCCAAAGGCCGTGAGCTTGTTGGTTCGCGGCGGCACCGAGCACGTGGTGGACGAAGTCGAGAGAGCTGTTCACGATGGAATTTCAGTGATATCCGCGGCGATAGAGGACGGCAAGATAGTTCCCGGGGGCGGGGCAACCGAAATAGAGGTTGCGAAAGGATTGCGGGAGTTCTCCGATACGGTTGGAGGACGCGAGGCTCTCGCCGTGAACGCGTTCGCGGACGCGATGGAGATAATTCCCCGGACACTCTCTGAAAATGCAGGTCTGGATCCGATAGATATTTTGGTACAGCTCAGGTCTGCTCACGAGAAAGATGGGAAAAATATTGGTATTGACGTGACAAGCGGAAAGATCCAGAATACTTTAGACTTTGGAATCGTTGAACCCTTACGAGTGAAGCTTCAAGCTATAAAGTCCGCAAGTGAAGTAGTGGAGCTGGTCCTCAGGATTGATGATGTTATAGCTGCAGGGAAGCTTGAAAAAGAGGAGAAAACTCCAGAGGGCGGCCCAGCGGCTGGCGGCATGCCACCCATGTAGCGAGGGGGGCCTCTCATTTTTCCTAAAAAATACACTCGTTATGAAAAGGCCCGGGTTATCGGCGCTAGGGCGCTCCAGATCTCGATGGGCGCACCAGTTTTAGTGAAAGTACCGGAAAACATCACAAATCCGATTGACATAGCATTGTTCGAATTCGAAAAAGATGCGATTCCGGTAACGGTCATACGAAGACTTCCAGGGGAAAAGATGGCAAGCGCCTTGAACTAGTCATTATAGGGTATTTTTCATATTTTTGGAAATTCTTAAAGTGTACCAAGTGGATTTTTAGTTGGGGTTCAGATAGGGATTCAGCTCGGCGATATCGTATCGAGACAAAAAATTGAGTTGGAACAATTACGTGGCCGCGTGATCGCGATAGATGCCATGAACTCGCTTTATCAGTTTCTTTCCATAATACGACAGCGTGACGGAGAACTTCTTCGCGATTCAAAGGGGCGGATAACTTCACATCTTTCAGGTCTTTTTTACAGGACAGCGAATTTTGTGGAGGCAGGAATTCGTCCGATTTACGTGTTTGATGGAGAACCACCCCGACTGAAACAGCGTACGGTGGAGCAGCGCCGGGCGATGAGGGCGGAGGCCGCAGGTGAATGGACGAAGGCGATCAAAGAGGGCAGGGTCGAGGAAGCCCGAAAGTTTGCCCAGCGTGCGGGGCGGGTGGACGAGAAGATGGTTCGGCAGGCACAAACACTTTTGGACCATATGGGATTGCCGTGGGTCCAGGCTCCCGGGGAAGGGGAAGCTCAAGCAGCTCATTTGGTTCAACGAGACGATGCATGGGCGGTTGCAAGTCAAGATTTCGACGCTCTCTTATTCGGCTCCCCAATACTCGTACGTAATTTAGCGATCACAGGTCGGAGAAAGCTTCCTGGAAAGGATACGTATGTTATGGTTTTTCCTGAGGTCGTTGAGCTAGATGCGACCCTCGGTGGCTTGGGGGTGTCCCGCGGGCAGCTAGTTGACATCGGCATCCTGATTGGGACAG
>DTYD01000129.1 GCA_012962055.1 Hadesarchaea archaeon | reverse complement strand
TTCCATTCCTACAAGTTTAAGAACATCATCAACCTTTTGCCCTATTTTCTTCGAAGAATAACCGCGTAACTTGAGTCCGTAAGCAACATTGTTGAACACGGTAGAATTGAAAAACACGGCACGTTGAAATACCATCGTGATATCATTCCTGCATGCGACCAGGTTGGTGTTCTTTGTTTCTTTCCCATTGTAAATAATCTTACCACTTGTGGGTTTATCGAGAAGCGCCATCACCCGAAGGAGGGTGGTTTTGCCAGCGCCGTTCGGGCCAATGACCGAAAATATCTCCCCAGAATTGATTTTTAAGTCTATTCCACGAAGAGCCAGTTTTCCGTTATATTTTTTGGTTATTTTCTTTAGCTCCAATATCACAACCATCTAATCCCTCCTAAAAAGATTCGTCAAAAATGTTAATCCGAACACTACGAGAAGGAGCACCCCAGTTAGTTGAATTGAAAGCAACATTTCACCTGTCGCAACTCCCCGAGCGATTTCCGTGGTCATAACACGTGTTGTCCCGGCGATGTTTCCACCAACCATCAACGCAATTCCCAATTCTGCAACGGCACGGTTGAAAGCCGCAACCCCTGCTAGGATACCACCTTTTCTTGCCTCGCCCAGTACTGCAAGCGAAGCTTGGCGTTCCGATGCCCCTAGTGTTTTTGCAAGGTCTCTGATGCCTGGATTGACCGATTCGATGGCGCTCGTCAAAAGGCTCACCACGATAGGAGTGATGAGTAAAGCTTGACCGATCACGATTGCAGTGGGAGTGTAGAGTACTCCCAAAAAACCGAGAGCCCCTCCACGTGAAAAAAGCAAATACAGGGTTAGACCGAGTGCAACGGTCGGGATGCCAAGCAAAGCGTTGAAAATACTTATCAGAACCTGCCTTCCTTTGAATTTCCGTAGCCCGAGCGTCAGCGAAATCGGGACGGACCAGAGGAGCGAGAACAACAGGGCCGTGCCCGATATCCAAAGCGATCGAACGACGAGGTCAAAAAGCTGTTCGCTCATGCGTACAACTCATCCTGGCCGAGCCGGTATTGGGGTGGGCATTCGCTGTTATCAAAGAAAGCGTACTCACGAATCCAGCTTGCTAGTTGAGGATTGGTATTCTCCTTGAGGAGCTGTACAGCGGGATAAAAGAGTGGACGCCCATAATCGATTACCCCGAATTCACCTATAATCCCCTGCCCTTCGTCCGAAATCAAAAATTTGATAAATTGCACAGCCTTCTGAAAGTTAAGATATGGGTGATTTTCAGCATTAACCGCCATAACGCTATAAACATTTAAAAGTTCCCGCCCCTCGTTCACTAATATTTTGAGGTCGATTAGGTTTTCGTGACGGTATTTGAGGCAGGTGCCGATGTCTGCAAGAGTGTAGGCTCTACGCTCGTTGGCTATCTGCAAAGTTGCCCCCATGCCAGAACCGGATTCGAGATACCAACTTTCATCTGTGAGTCGCTCTATCTCAAGGCCGGCAGCTTGCCAAAGTGACTTTTCTTTTGTATGGGTACCGGAGTTGTCACCTCGAGAGATCCATGTTTCCCCCGTTCGAGCAATTTTCTGAAATGCTTCTAGCGGAGACATGTTTTCGATTTCCGCCGGATCATCACCTGGACCGACGATGGCAAAGAAATTGTATGCAATTATTTTTCTTGCCCCACCGATATTTTCTGACAGAAATTTGTTTTCAAGTTCTGGGGCATGCACGAGGACCACATCCGCGTCGCCCCGCTTTGCATGTTCAAGCGATTGCCCGCTACCGAGTGCGAGAAAATAAAGGTTACTCCCATACACAGTTTGGTATTGCTCGGTTATTACATCTAAGAGCCCCGTGTCATAAAGGCTCGTCGTCGTCGCTACCATCAATCTATCTTCGTTTTGTATTGAAATTTCTATAACAGCGAGAGCGAAAAAAGCAGCAATAGTGAGAACTATCAGCATCCCAATCCATCTATCCATGTTTTACCCACCACGATTTAACAAACAATTCTATAAGACTTCACCGCGAAAATTGTGTGAGGTTCTAAAATGTTGTGCCTAGGGATAGAGTCAACAGCCCATACGTTTGGAGTCGGTATTGTAACGGACCGTGGAAAAATCTTGGCAAATATCGGCAATGTTCACAAGTCGGCAAAAGGAGGGATACACCCCCGTGAAGCTGCTCGGCACCACGGGGTTATCGCAAAAGAAACTGTGTTATGCGCATTAGCTAAAGCCGGAGTAACTATGAATGACATTGATTTGATCGCATTCTCGATGGGCCCCGGGCTTGGTCCAACTTTGAGAACGGGGGCAACAGCTGCGAGAGCATTATCGGTATTTTACCAAGTTCCAATATTGGGGGTAAATCACTGTATCAGCCATGTTGAGATCGGTCGCTTAACAGAGGGTGCCAAAGATCCTGTGACACTTTACGTTAGCGGCGGGAACACCCAAGTCATAGCGTTTGATGCCGGCCGATACCGCGTATTTGGCGAAACACTTGATATCTCCGTGGGCAATTGCTTAGATGTATTTGCTAGAGAGGTCGGTATCCCTCATCCTGGTGGTCCCAATGTCGAGCAGCTCGCGCGCGAGGGCAAGCACTACATCCCGCTGCCATATGTGGTCAAAGGGATGGATCTGTCATTTTCAGGGTTGATGACCGAAGCTGTCCGCAAGCACCGTACTGGTTCCGATTTACGTGATCTCTGCTTCAGCCTCCAAGAGACAGCGTTCGCGGCATTGGTGGAGGTGACCGAGCGAGCCGTCGCGCACACCGAAAAGCGCGAGGTCATGTTAACCGGCGGGGTCGCAGCTAACAAAAGGTTGAGGGAAATGGTGGGGTTGATGGCAAAAGAACACCAAGCCAAGTTCCACGTTCCCCCTATAGAACTATGCAAAGACCAGGGGGCGATGATCGCGTGGACGGGGTTGTTGATGTACAAACGTGGCGTCAGGCACAAGTTGGACCAAACCCAAGTCCGCCAGAGATACCGAACGGATGAGGTCGATATCGTATGGCGCTGATGAAAAAGGGTGCCGAGGCCAACCTTTATCTTGAGTCGTTTGTGCGGGTGTTCCATCATGCAGGTGGGGGAAAAGTCGTGATCAAACACCGTGTCTCCAAGCGCTATCGTGTATCAGAGATCGACAACCAGCTGAGGGATTCTAGAACCGCGCTCGAAGCAAAACTTTTTTCCGATGCTAAGCGGGCAGGGGTACCGACACCGCTGGTTTACGAGGTTGATCGTACAAATATGCGGATCGTAATGGAGTTTGTTCGGGGGCAACAGGTCAAGTTCGTGTTGGAAAAACTTAGACCCAAAACGAGGCGGAATATTTGTAGGCTCATCGGTCGCCAAATTGCCCGTGTACATCGTGTTGGTATCATACATGGAGATTTGACGACTTCCAACATGATCTTCACCGAGAACGGTAAAGTCTATTTTGTCGATTTCGGGCTTGGGGAATACAATTCATCCGTTGAGGCCCGGGGCGTTGATCTGCACCTCTTCAGACGGGCTTTACAGAGCACACACTTCCGGATAACCGACGAGGCGTATCGTGCGGTTTTATCTGGTTACCGACGAGAATTTGGGAGAGGGGCTGACGAAGTGATCAAACGCGCTAGGGAGATAGGGCTGAGAGGTCGCTATGTCCAAAAGGAGGAACGGGCATGGCATTAATCTTTGTCACGGGCAATCACCACAAATTTAAAGAGGCGAGTGAAATCGCGATACAACATGGTATCGAGATTGAGCATCGCAACATACCATACGTCGAAATTCAAGCGGACAAACTGGAGGACGTGATCCGGCTGGGCATCCAACAGGCATGTGCCCTGTTGAACGGTCCATGTTTTGCGGAGGACTCTGGTTTGTTCATTCAAGCTTTCAAGGGGTTTCCTGGACCGTATTCAAACTTCGTCTTTCGCACTTTGGGCAATGATGGAATCCTCAAACTCATGGTGGATGAAACCAACCGAAGAGCGGAATTCAAGTCAGCCGTCGGGTATTGTGAGCCGGGGTTAAAACCCAAGGTATTTACAGGGGGGGTTGAAGGGAACATAACACTTGAAGCAAGAGGCACCCTTGGGTTCGGTTTTGACCCCATTTTTGTACCTACTGGGGAAGATGGACGGACTTTTGCAGAGATGCCCGCTGGAGAAAAAAATAAGCTTTCTCACCGCGCTCGAGCAATCGAAGCGTTCTTTAGGTGGTTTAAACAAAGAAAAACAGTCGATCGGTGAGCGTATGGCGAGTGAACAAAAGTCACATAAGGATTCGCATTTGAGCGTGTTGCCGGCAACCAAGGTGAAGGACTTGGTTGTGAATCTGGGTAAGGAGGGAGTCCCGCTAAGCAAGATAGGTCTAGTCCTGCGAGATCAGTATGCTGTACCGAATGTTAAGGAGATTGTGGGCAAAAGCGTGAAGCAAATCCTCGATGCGCATGGGATCAGGTCTGAAGTCCCTGAAGATCTGTCCAAGGTCATCCTCAAGGCCGTAAAGTTGCATAACCATCTAGTACGTAACCCCACAGATTTCAGAGTCAAGCGCTCACTCGAGATGGCTGAGGCTAGGATAAACAAGTTGGCGAAATATTACAAACAGAAAGGCGTCTTGCCGGCATATTGGCGTTACGACAGGGGGCGAGCTGCCCTTTTAACACGCGCATAAAAATAAATTCAATATTCGCCAATGAGAAAAAGGGGGGTCTTACGTGTCTAGAGCTGAACTCCGAATGTTTCAGCATGCAACGGAGAAAGCGGCAGTATTTTTGAAATCCAAACTTGATGGCAACACCCGTATCAAAATAATTTCCCACATGGACGCCGACGGGATAGCCTCCGCAGCAATTCTTGCGAGATGCCTTTACTATTATAATGTGCCATTTACGGTTCAGTTCACCCTTCCGCTGGAGCCAGATAAAATCGCAGAACTGGCAAAAGAGGATCACGACATGTTTGTCTTTTTGGATCAAGGTAGCAGCCAGATAGAAGCCATTCACAAGTTCATTTTAGCAAAACATGCCAATGTTTTGGTGATAGACCACCATCCAGGTTTATTTATAGAGCACCCCAATCTTGTTTACCTAAACCCCCACACTTGCGGACTAAACGGTGGGAGGGATGTAAGTACAAGTAGCTCAACGTATTCTGTTGTCGAACAAATCGATTTACGTTTCAGAGCATTAGCTGGACTCGCGGCGGCTGGGGCGATAGGCGACCGTCAAGAGTTTCTGACCGGATTTACCGGAATTAACGAAAGCTTGGTGAAACGGGCAATCGAGCTTGGACTCATATACCAAAGCGAGGGGTTGAAATTAGTTGGTCGCACCATGGATCCGGTTGTGGAGTGTTTGAGATTGTCTACAAGGCCGTATATTGTGGGGCTGTCGGGCAATTTGGGCGCATGCAGGTCCTTAATAGATGCCCTCGGCATTTCCCATTCAAGCACACTCTGTGATTTCGGGTCAGATGTAGAACGGAGATTGGCTGACGCAATATTCGCGCGCGTGGGTCCTCTTGCTACAAATGAGGATTTCAACCGCACACTCTGGGGAAAACTTTATGCGACCACCACTGACGATTTAGCTGGTCCCCGCGATTTGAGGGAATATGCAACGATGCTGGACGCGTGTGGCAACCTCGGAAAGCCCGAAGTGGGTTTCGCTGTGGCGGTGGGTGATAAAAATGCGTTGACAGACGCTCTCGCTGTCGCAAGCAGCTATCGAGAGCAAATGCTCAAAGTGCTGGATGGACTTGTAAAGAAACTCGGTTCCTTCAAGGTGTTGTCAGGTTTTAGGTACTTTTATTTTGGGGATACCATAAGCCCCAGTTTGATAGGTGAGGCGTTATCGCTGGCAATCGAGTCGGGTTTGCTACCCACCGATAAACCGGTGCTCGGACTGGTCGATGCGGGAGAGAACAAAATAAAAATCTCGGCTAGGAGCGTCCCGAGGTTGGCGATGCTGGGGGTAGATATCGGACGGGCCTTGGCAGAAGCGGCAGCGAAGGTCGGGGGCCATGGGAGCGGCCATGATGTGGCTGCGGCGGCGAGGATACCGAGAGAGCGGATGGATGAGTTCATAGACAAACTTCTCCAAGCGTTCTCCGAGACAGGCGGTAATCCAGACACTCCTGAGGAACCCTCATGATAATGCGCGCCGAAGTTGTCTGCGTGTACGGCGACGAGCGAGCGGCCAAGGCTGTAGCAACCGCACTTGCTCCCGACAATCTACAAGTTCCTGAAGGTTTGGAAATATCGACGGTGGCCAAGGGTAGAGAAGTGGTTAGTGTGGTCGGGCTCGATGGAAGAGCTGAAACCCTATTGGCTACGCTCGATGACCTGCTCGCGTGTATGCTCACAGCCGAAAGTATGTTGTGAGGGTGATGTAACTGCTACTAAAAACCGTATCCTTGAGTGGCAGATTTTTACCGAATCCGCAGGATTATTTTCAGTTTTTGGCGGGAAAAAACGGGGGTCGAATCGAGATGAACTGTTCCATCAAAGAAATTTTAACGGGGCGTTTTTGATTCCCTTCGATAAAAAGATTTCTGCGGAGAGGTTTTCCTCAGAAATGTTGATTTTTAAGCTTGTCAGCCAAGTTCTGTGGGGGCTGACCTATGGGGAAGAGTGGCAGAAGGTGAAGAATGAAGTGCCCTCACTGCGGGTCCGAACGGGTGATAAAGGCCGGCAAGACCAAGCGCAAGTACGTGACCAGACAAGGGCACAGGTGCAAGGATTGCAAGCGTTACTTCGTTGAGCGTGATGGCTTCGAAGGCAGGCACTGCCCGGGCGAAATCATCGCCTTGGTGTTGCACCTCTTCGTCGAGGGGCTTTCCCTAAGCAAAATCAGAGAGATCACGTGGCAGCATCACGGCTACAGGCTCGCCGATTCGACTATCTTGGATTGGGTCAAGAGTTACTCGAAGCTCTTAAAACGGTTCGAGCGCAAGCGCATTTCTAAGCCGAAGGTCAAGGGACGGGTACACCTCGACGAGGTTGAGCTGAAGGTTGGGAAAAAAGATCTGGTGCATAAACGCCGTGGACAGCCGGACCAGGTACAGCCTCGGGAGCAGGTTAGTGTGGAGCAGGACGCTAGAGGAGTTCGAATTCTTCAGGGAGCTGAAAAACCGCATTGGAGAGCAAGTGCACGAGGTTTTCCTGCAGGAAAAACACAAACCCCTGAAGGAACGGAAGCTCGTGACCTTCGTGAGCGATAAGCTCTGGCAGCATCGCGCGGCTTTCAACCGCCACTTCTATCGCATAGCCAAGCTGGTGTTCGGGGTGCCCATAGCGTGCAGGCAGTACGGGTTAAAGTACAACAACAATCCGATCGAACGCCACAACGAGGATATCAAACAACGTTACAAAACCATGCGGCATTTCAAGAGCTTCGCCTCGGCCGAGGCTTTCCTGACCCCGCGGAGGACGGTGCACAACTTCGTGAGGACCCACCAGGGGTTGAAGCGGACTCCGGCAGAAGCAGCAAACATTGGTCTCGAGCTTGGAAAGAACCGTCTCTTGAATCTGATTCGACTATCCGTTCTCTGACCGGACAACACCAGCGACCCTGAAGCATCGTGGTTAGTCGTGGTTATCTTCAACACCGCCGGCGGGGGCAGAAAACGGTTTGAACCGCGGAGATCTGGCAAGTCCCGCAACGGAAGCGCACCACCGAGATGTTAGAAAATGCGCTGGGAATGACGCAACTCATGAATTCCGAGGAACATCGCCAAGAAGAAAGTTTTTTATG
>DTYD01000128.1 GCA_012962055.1 Hadesarchaea archaeon | reverse complement strand
GAGATATTCATCGGAACCATCGCTGGGCTCACTCTCGGAAACCGAGGATGCGACCCCTACAAACCGCTGGTGGGGATAGTCCGTGAGGACGGTGTCGCAAAGATATCGGCGCGATGCTCCAAGCTCCTCTTCTTGAATGGTTTGAACATGGCGCGGGCGATACGGGAAGCGGCGGCGCTCGTGGGCGGGGAAGGCGGAGGACACGCCGTCGCCTGCGGTGCTCAGGTTGACGAGGGGAGGGTGCCAGAGTTCCTAGAGAAATTTGAGGAGCTGCTCATCTCAAACAAGATGACAGACATCCTTCTGTAAAGTAATGAGCAGGATGCACCATGTAGCTTCCGGTTAAGTCGGAAAAAACAGAGCTCAGATCCGGGCTGGTAGTTCTGTTAAAAGGATCGTTCAACTGTTATCTTTGCTGAGGATCCCAGCACGAAGAATGGAAGAAAGGCGTTATGAGGGGAAAAACCGACGCGGGCGTCTCATCTCTAGGATTTGCTTTACAGTGAAGTTCGTTGAGACAGACGGGGACTTCGATTGAAAGTCTGCACCCCCCTAATTAATTTCCGAAGACATGTCAAGTCCGCGTCTTCGATTTCCGTTTTTCCTGCAGTTCGAAAAGTTCCCTTATTTCCTGTACTGTAGTAACATCCGTGGGGCCCTTGTCAGGTCTAAGTTTCACGAAGCGAGGAAAACGAAGACCGAAAGTTGAGGTGTGTTTCAGTTCCGGAGACTCCTGGATTTCTTCGTATACCACCTCGAACACCGCATTCGGATCGAAGTAGACATCGCACTCAATATCGATATCAACATCTGGGTGAGGTTTTTTGACCTGGATTTCCTTGAAGAGTTTTGTGAGCGTTTCCAAGTCCTCGTCAGTATAACCAGAACCGCACTTTGTGACCGTCTTGAATCTTCCTGTGTCCTCATCCAGGGCCCCAAGAATGTAGCTCCCATAGTAGCCAGCCCGCCTTCCTCGCCCGTAAAGAGCGCCGACCACCACGAGATCCAGCGCCTCCATGGCGGGCTTGAGCTTCAGCCAGACGAACTCCCTCTTTCCTGCGCGGTAGCTGGAATTCAGGTCCTTCGCCAGCAGCCCCTCGTGCCCTATTTTCACAGCACTGTTCAAGAACTTTTGAACTTCATCCTTTTTGCTGAGCACGCGCTGTTCGACCACCCCCACCTTGCCTTCTGCCCCGGCCACTATTTTTTCGAGCATCGCCCTGCGCTTGATATAGGGCTCATCAATCATGGTCCTTTTATCGGCCAGCAGCACGTCAAAGAGCTGTATCTCTACTGGGATCTGCTCGGATGCCTCCTTGATTTCGTACTTACGGCGGCGCTTCAGCACCTCTTGGAAAGGCATGGGCTTCCCGGTGCGCTTGTCGATCGCCACCAGTTCCCCGTCCACGATCGCACGCCTCGGCTTCAGGGATTTCTTCAGCGGCGGGGTCAGGTCCGGAAACATGCTGCTGTAATCCTCCATCCGTCTCGTGAAGAGCTGAATCAGATCCCCGTCCTTATGCACCTGGATCCTGATTCCGTCCAGCTTTATCTCAAACGCGGCCTTCCCGTTCATCCGTTCCAGTATCTCATCCACGTCCTCCGCCCGCTGCGCCAGCATGGGATTAACCGGGTGGCCGACGGATACCCCGAGGCGCTTGAGGCCCTTTTCCCCGCCCTCCGCAGCTGCCTTTGCGACGACAGAGTAATCCGTCGTGAGCATGTACGCGTGCTCGACCTTTTCAGGGTCTAAATTGAGGGCCTTGGCGATTGCGTCCCTCAGCCTGCCCTCCGCCACACCTATCCTGAGATCGCCCAGCACCGTCCGGACCACGAACTTCGCCTCGACGGGTCTCGCGCTTGTGAGAAGTTCTGAGATGAGATCTATCTTCCGGTCCACAGAACCTTCGCCGGTAATCTCCGGGAGCTGCTTGACCTTATCGAACACCCTCTCGACGGTCAACTCCTCCGCGAAGAGCGTGGCTTGCCTCTTCTTTGCCATGAGTTGCCGGACCACTTCGCCTAGGTCTCCCGTTTCACGCATCAGTTTATCAACCTCTGAAGAAGAGTAACCGGAGGCCTTCGCGACCGCCTTCTTGAGCTGCTGCATTCCCACGCCTGTCTCCTTGGAAACGTACGCCGGCCAGGGCCTGCCGAGCAAAAGCAGAACGACCCGCTCCATCTCCTCGCTCGGCGTCCGCTTCAGCAGCTCCACGATCACCAAGTTCTTCTCGAGGTACGATGCCGTTTTCTCAAGCTTTTCAAAAGCCTCGGCCAGTATCCCATACCGCATCTCAACCAAGGTCCATCTTACCGCTGCGACCTAAAATCTTTCACCTTCAGACGCTCTCGCTTAGGCACTCCAGAATTTTGCCTGCAGGATTTATCTTTGCCACCATCTTACCGCGTTCAAATATTCTCACGAACCTGTCCTCACCCGATACCGTGATTCCCCTAGCACCGGTTGCCGCTGTCATAGCAGCGACCGCCATGTGCCGGGTCCCAAGCCCGCTCGGTATCTCGACCTTCCTGTTCGCGTCCAAGTAGCGATGGGCCGCGACGATCCTCCCGTCCGTATCTATCACGAAAGCTCCATCGAAGTTCGCATATTTTTTTATGAGTTCCCATCTGTCCCGGTCCGCTATGTTCGCCCTGTAATTCTCAAAGGGGTTTATCATCAGCTGGTGAGACAATCTCAAAATTTCCTTGCTGTTCCCGACTACGAACGCTGTGCCAAAAAATCGCTCGCCCTGTCCACCGCCTTTCCCAAGCCCAAGTGCCAATTCAACCGTGTCTGATAGAACTTGATTGGATTCCAACAAGTGTATGACCTGTTCCTCCCCCGTGACATCCAAAACCATGAGCGAATCCGTGGCATCAGCGAAACCATCGCCGGTGAGGCAGACCAAACGCTCCCCCGGACTGAGAAACCCCTTTTGGAGGCCACATGCCATCGCGTAGTGGGCCTGATTCATCCTACCCCTGGGCCGTGCGGTCAGCTTAATCGTTTTGACGTTGGCACTCTTAACCAGCCTGGAATACGTCTCAATGTTCTGGGTGGCTAGTATCACTTTGACCTGCTTTCCGCCGCTATCGACCAACTTTTCCTCAATAAGGGGCTCACAGTTCTTCCCTGTCTCAGTCAAAGCTAACACCGCATCTGCGTCAACATCCAGAGCAAGACGCGCAGCGGCCTTGGCCAACCAGCTGGGGACGTCCACCAGTCATCCTCTCCGTCCCCCCACCAGACCTCGGCCAGCATGATATTTTTTGTTTTTCAACGGTTATAACCCTTTCTCCGGGAAAAATTTTTGTCCTTCAATGAGAGTTTGTGTCCGGTACTGATCCCCTTGCGCTGGATGGTCCCCGCCGGCAGCTCGATAAGATAATTTGCCACGGTTTTTGGTCTGTGCAGGTGCCACGGCCTGAGCCATGCTCGAGCTTCGACGACCCTGAATCCAGAATCTAGGTAGATGAGGTCGATGGGGAACCGCACGAAGAACATGTGGATGCTGTGACGTCCGGGATTTTTGAATTTGAAGAGCAGCGCCTTCCCGCGAGGAAACTTCCCCCTTAACATCAACCCGCGTAACCTCCTCCAGAACGTGTCAGCCGGCTCCACTTCTCTTGCTATCACCGCACCGTTGTTTTTATTTACCAGCCGCACGCGACCACAGAGAGTCATTCCTGCGAAGATGTTTTAACATTGCCGTGCCCATCTAAACTAGATTGCATGCTCACCGAAGACGGCCTGTACCGGGTGGTTCTTGAGATGCTGCACCGCGCCGAGATCACCTTGCCCGGGGACGTGACACGGGCTTTGAAACGGGCTCTGAATCGAGGGCGAAATCCGATCGCCAAACTGCAACTCGAACTCATGCTGAAAAATTTGAAAGTGGCAAAAAAAATGGATGTGCCGATCTGCCAGGACACCGGAACCTTCACATTTTTCGTTCAAATCGGGAGAAAACTGCAGTTGAACTTTGACTTGAGGGATGTTCTCACAAGGGCCGTGACGGAAGCGACGCTAAAGGTTCCGCTCCGAACCAATGTGGTCGATCCCATCACGCGCAAGCCGATGAAATCAAACACCGGAGAGGGGCAACCGAACATCCACATCGAGCTGGTCGAGGGAAACGAGTTTCAAATAGATCTACTGGTGCGAGGATCCGGGGCGGAAAACTGCGGCAGACTGTTCATGCTTGGGCCGACAGCGGGATCGGATGGGGTCAAACAGGCTGTGCTCACCACGCTGAGAGAAGCTGGGGGCAAACCCTGCCCACCAACGATAGTCGGCGTTGGAATCGGAGGTACGATGGAGACGGCGTGTGTTGGGGCAAAGCGTGCCCTTCTCCGGTCGTTAAAAAAACCAAACTCTGACCCGGCACTCGCCAAACTAGAACGAAAAATCGAACTTGCCGCCAACCGTCTGGACATCGGTCCGATGGGGCTGGGGGGAAGGACCACCGTGCTCGGCGTGCGGATCGAGAAAGCTACGTCTCACACCGCAAGCCTGCCCGTTGCCGTGGCCTTCCAGTGCTGGGCCGCCAGAAGGGCCAGCGCAAAACTCGTGAACGGCGAGCCGAGGCTGGTGGAACCTTGAAGCCGACCCGACTGACTCCGCCATTGAGCGAACCCGATATACGAAAGTTACGGACCGGGGATCTGGTCAGCATAACCGGTAAAATCGTTACCGCTCGAGACAAAGCGTATACCCGGGCCATATCCGATGCCAAACTGCCCGTGAAACTTCAGGGGGGGATAGTGTACCATTGTGGGCCCCTCGCCAAGCGGACACCTTCTGGATGGAAAGTCGTCTCAGCTGGACCAACCACAAGTGCACGCATGGACCAAATACAGGCAAAATTTGTGAAGCTCACAGGAGTCCGTGCACTCATAGGGAAGGGAGGTGTGGGGGAGAAAGTCGCTGGTCAGCTCGCACGGCTCGGTTGCGTCTATCTCGCTTTTCCCGGCGGTACAGGAGCTCTGGCGGCCAAATCGGTCGCAAAAATTGAGGGGGTGTTTTGGAGGGACTTGGGAATCCCCGAGGCCCTCTGGGTGCTCAGGGTTCGGGACTTCGGGCCGCTCGTAGTCGCCATCGATACCCGTGGCGATAACATCTACCTCGACCAAAAGCGTTGGAACTGAAAGCAAAAAATGGAAAAAAAATAAGGGGAGTTTATCGGCGTTTTCCCCTCATCGCTTCCGGAATATCGCGATTGCAACCAGCAAACCATTCCTCCTCAGGGCAAGTTTTTCTTCGCCCAATTTAGGAATCGCTCTGCAACTTTCACCGACTCTTCCGCCTCTCCCCTGAAGATTCCCCTCTGTTCGTACTCTGCCAAACCCTTGCTTCTAACAACGCTCCTGAACTGATTCGCTGCCTTTTCCCTACCTTCAAGTCCTGCTATTCCTTTTTCCTTGAGAAGATGTATCGCATCTTCATGCCTTTCACCGGCGTGTCTCCGTTGGAGATAAAACGCGGTTAGAGCATCGAGCGCACTTATCGCGGAATGGGCCGCACACCCTGCCGCAGCGTTTACGTTACCCTTAGAAAGCGAGTGCCTCGCAGCATCCAGGAACTCCTCGGATTTCTTCAGAAAAACCTTATATGAATCTTTCAAAACCGATTTGGTTCTTATCGTCACTCTGTTCCCTCCTCCAAAGATCTCCCCACAATCAATTCCCCATCAACAACGATTTCTTTTATCGTTGGAGTCCCTCGCTTTTCCTCGAAATCGCGGGGCGTCAGGACGTATCCCGAAATCACGTTGCCAAACCTCCTCATTATTATTTCCCCCACTTTCCGAAGTTTCCTTTCCGCACTTTTTTTGTCTCGGGTGAGGATGAAAACATCGATGTCGGAAATCGGTTCCTCCCGCCCCCTCGCGACGCTCCCAAAAATCGCGAGCGAGATCACCGCCTTATCACCATAAAAAGCTTTCCTCAGCAAATGCTTTAACTCTCGCTTAGCTCCCTCCTCAGCCAGAAAGAGCGATTTGAGCTGCTCCGTGATATAGTGCCTCGAGTTTAAAGCGTAAATGTTCGCCTTCCCAATCGTTCGCACGCTGAGGATTCCGTGGCTAACATATTTCGGCATCGCCCGATTGACGGTTTTCTGTCCAACTCCAGAAATCCTTGCCAGCTCGTTCTCATTGAATTCCTTGGTCGGATATCTGAACAAGGTGCGTAGAATTTTAACGTCAGATTTTGTGCTTAGGATTTCATCAAGATAATTTACGAAGCGCATTTTTATCAGTCATTTTTGACTAATTTAAGTCATTTTTGACTAATAAACTTTGTGGTGTAGAGGAATAAACTTTGTGGTGTAGAGGTTTAACCACAAAACAAAAATAAAAAGATAAGAGGATTGATTGACGTTTTTCCCTCATCGCTTCCGGAATATCGCGATTG
>DTYD01000127.1 GCA_012962055.1 Hadesarchaea archaeon | reverse complement strand
GATGGCCCGCCCGGCTCGGGAGTTGCGACTCCCGGGGCGAATGCTGGATCCAAGATATCCAGGTCGATCGTCAGGTAAACAGGCGAACTTCCTACGAGTTTCTTCGTTGCCGAGACCACCGCCCGGGTGTCTTCAATTAACTGCTCGGAAGTGTGGGTGGCAATGTTTTTTTCTCGCACGAACCCTGCTTCCTCCTCTGAGCAAGAGCGGATGCCTATCTGTGAGATACGGTCGGATGGAAGGCGGTCGAGCACCCTCCGCATCACGGTGGCGTGGCAGAGACGGTCCCCCAAGTACTCATCGCGTAGGTCGCGGTGGGCATCTAGGTGCACCACGAAGACATCGTCAAAAGATTGAAGGGCAAAATAGGTCAGGGTATGTTCTCCGCCCAGCAGGACCGGTAGCTTTCCTTCCCCGCGTATTCGCCTGACAACCTGGGAAATCCGCGCCCCGGTGAGATTAAGGTCGGTTGGTGTGACTACGATATCGCCGAGGTCCGAGATGTTGAGCCGATCGAAGACATCCAGGTCAGCCGAGGTTAAGTATGTTTCAAGGTTCGCTGAAGCTTCCCTTGTCCTAGCAGGGGCGAAACGGTACCCTGAACGGTAACTTGAAGTAACGTCCAGCGGAACCCCAATGAAAACTACCTCGGCACGTTCGTATGGTTCATCGAAACCACCGAAACCCGGGCGGACCGGTATCAAATTTTCCATCGTTTCAACCGTTCAACCGACGATTTTGAACGATATGAAGCTTATCCCAAATATTTTAAGATCCGTATTAACATCATGTCAATTTCCTATTAACAGAATGTTAACTTTTAAAAGTGCCGGCGGATAAAGTTATACAATCTTCACGGACAGGTGGGGGGTATCAAATGGCTAAAAATCTGTATTTCTACAGCGAGGGGGACGGAAAAAATAAAATGCTTCTCGGGGGCAAGGGCGCTGGCCTCTGTACGATGACCCAGCTCGGGCTGCCGGTTCCTCCAGGTTTTGTGATCACCACCGAGGTTTGTAAGCGTTACTATGACGCGGACGGGAAATTACCAGACGGTTTAATGGACGATGTCAAAGAAGCCATGCGTAAACTTGAGAAACTCACGGACAAAGGCTTCGGCGACCCCAAGAACCCCCTGCTGGTTTCCATCCGTTCGGGTTCGATGCTTTCAATGCCCGGGATGATGGACACTGTTCTCAATTTAGGATTGAACGATGAAACAGTCAAAGGGCTGGCACGTTTGACCGGGGACGAGCGATTCGCTTCCGACGCTTACCGGAGGTTCATCCAGATGTACGGGAAAATCGTGCTCGGCATAGACGCAAAAAAATTTGAAGACGTGTTTGAAAAACAGAAGGAAGAAGTTGGGGCCAAACTCGACACCGAGCTGAAAACCGAGGACATGAAGAAAATTGTCGACAAATTCAAGCAGCTCGTCAAGAAAGAGACCGGAGGGGATTTTCCATCCAACCCGCTGCAACAGTTGAGACTGGCCATAAACGCGGTGTTCGGGTCGTGGAACAACAAACGGGCGATAGAATACAGGAATTATTACAAAATCCCCCACGGTCTGGGCACGGCGGTGAATGTCATCACCATGGTATTCGGAAATATGGGGACAGACTCCGGAACCGGCGTGGCTTTCACGCGCGATCCCGGCACCGGTGAACGCAAACTCTACGGTGAGTTTCTTTTCAATGCACAGGGAGAGGATGTCGTCGCCGGTATCAGGACCCCGCTCAAAATCGAAGAGCTCAAGCAGAAGTACCCGGACCTCTACAAACAGCTCCTTGACATCGCCGAGAAGCTTGAACGGCATTATCGTGAGATGCAGGACATCGAATTCACGGTCGAGCGCGGTAAGCTGTACATGCTACAGACCAGGTCCGGAAAGCGGACGGCTCAGGCCGCCGTGAGGATAGCGGTGGAGATGGTCAGGGAAGGTCTGATAACCGAGCAGGAAGCGGTTCTGCGGGTCGAGCCGAAACAGGTAGAACAACTCCTCCACAAACAGGTCGACCCGAAGGCCAAAGTGAAGGTGATCGCCAAGGGTCTGAACGCGAGCCCCGGGGCGGCGATGGGTAAGGTCGTGTTCGAGGCCGAGAAGGCGAAAGAGCTCTGGGAGGCGGGTGAAAAGGTCATCCTCGTGAGACCCGAGACGAACCCGGATGACGTTGGTGGTATCATAGCATCTCAGGGAGTGCTCACCTCGCGGGGAGGGGCCACGAGCCACGCCTCGGTCGTGGCGAGGGGGCTCGGAAAACCGGCAGTTGTCGGTTGCGAGTCCCTCAAAATAGATCTCGAACAGAAAACTTTCACGGTAAACGGTGCCACGGTCAAAGAAGGAGACATCCTGACCGTCAACGGCACCACCGGCGAGGTTATACTCGGTGAGGTGCCGCTCATCGAGCCAGAGATGTCTGAGTGGCTCAAACAGCTGCTGACGTGGGCTGACAGGTTCAAGCGGTTACAAAACTGGGCAAACGCAGATTGTCCAGGGGACGCAAAACTGGCGAGGGAACTCGGGGCCACGGGGATAGGCCTCTGCAGGACCGAGCACATGTTTTTTGAGGAGGGGAGGCTGCCACTCGTGCGTCAGATGATACTCGGGGAGACGATGGAGGAACGGAAAAAACCCCTGGAGAAACTGCTGAAATTCCAGAGGGAAGATTTCAAGGGGATACTTGGG